>JAGLFI010000210.1 GCA_023144585.1 Desulfobacula sp.
TAACAAACCGGAATTAAGAGCAAAGGGAGATCTACGTCTTGAAACTATCCCACAGCCTTGTTTTCTGGCATAAAACAAAAAATAAATTTAGAAAATATAGAAACGGGTTTTCTCAAAACTATTTTTGAAAAAAATTCATAGTTTCTGCAAGAGGCTCCCATGTTAATAATAATTTCTTATTGCTTGAAAATAAAGTTTTCGTTTATACTATCTTTTTGGAGTTATTGGTTAAAATTAAGATAAAAAAAGAAAGGATAAAAAAAAAATGAAAAAGCCTATTGATAATTACTGGAACCTCAAATTGGAATCTGTAAAAGAAAATCTTGAGAATAATAATTTTGAAGTCTTTATAGCTCAGGATGCAAAAGCTGCAAAAGAGATTGCCATGGATGATATTATCCCTAAACTTGATATTAAAAGTGTTTCCTGGGGGGGGTCAATGTCTTTTGTTGCCACAGGCCTTTTTCATGAGCTTAAGGATAACCCGGACATTGATATCCTTAATACATTCGATCAAAGCCTTTCAAAAGAAGAAATGATGGAGAAAAGAAGACAGTCCTTAATGGTGGATCTTTTTATTACCGGTACCAATGCCCTCACAGAAGCAGGCCAGCTGGTGAATCTGGATATGATGGGAAACCGTGTTGCAGCAATGATGTGGGGTCCAAAAGCAGTATTGCTAATCATTGGCAGAAATAAAATTACACAAAACCTGGAAGATGCCATGATCAGGATAAAAAATTATGCGGCCCCTGTAAATACCATGAACCTTGATAAAAAAACACCCTGCCGTAAAACCGGTATTTGTCATGATTGCAGCAGTCCTGACAGGATTTGCAATTACTGGACAATACTAGAAAAAAGTTTTATAAAAAACAGGATTAAAATTATTCTTGTGAATGAAGACTTGGGATTTTAAACATGCAGAAAATTATGGTTTTCCAGCAGAATGGATCGGGAAAGAGTAAAATAGAGGGTATTAATAAATTCGGTGAGAAACAATTTATTATTGAAACATTTGATATTGATGAACCCTTATCGCTTGTGCTTGATGATACGTCACAATATCTGCCTGATAAAATTGATGCAGATATTGTGCTTGATTATTTAAAACACAGGGATCTTTCCGATGATTTAAGTATTTTATGTAAAAAATTGGATATCCCGGTGGTTGCTTCTGGAAAGAAGATAACAACCGGGGATGCCATCTGTCCTCCAATATGCTGTACGCTTTCCCGGCAGGATTGTCTTGGGGATTATAGCAATGCTTTCGGTAAACCTGAAATTGAAGTCATTACAAAAAAAGACTATATTACAGAAATCAAAGTATTAAAGGGTGCGCCATGCGGTGCGACATGGCATGCTGCAAAAAAAATAAGAAATATGCCTATTGAGAAGGCATTGACACGATTTGGTCTTGAGGTTCAGTTTTTTTGTTCGGCAGATCCTGCATCCTGGGACCCGCTTTGGGGAAAAAGCCCGGTCCATCTTGCAGCAGACGTTCATACCGCTGTTTTGAAAGCCGGGTTAAAGAAAAAGAAATAAATATTGATAAAAAAGTGATGGCTGTGAATTTTGAGTCGTGAGAAATAAATTGATGGTTCTGCTCTCACATCTCACAGCTTGTATTGTTCTTTTAAGATATGGGAAAGATTGCGGGTCATCTGAAATGCTTTTTCAACGGTTTTCGCTTTGTCCTGATTAACCAGACAGCAAATGGCCGGTGACAGCATATTGTTTCTTACGATCTGATCAATATCAATTCCTTTTTTGCCAAGAGCCTTCCATATATTGTTGAGTTTAAAGCCAAGAAAATCAAGATTTTCTTTTTCAAAGGTTTCAAAACCGGTTGGAATAATACCCCATACCAGGATACCGCCTTTGTTTAAAAAACTTTTGATTGAAGACGCATAGGACGCAAAAATTTCTGCATTTGAATATACATCCAAAGAGAAAATATCCATATCAAGGCCCAGCAGGAAATCCCAGTCAGGATTGCCGCAAAGGTGGATACCACGAGGAGAGTCAATCATGAAAAAAAACTCATCAAGATCGTTTTTTGCTTTTTGTTCACCATAACTGGACATGGCGGAAAAGATAAATTGAAGTCCAGGCTCATCAATAAACATAAAGGCGTTGGCATTTATGTTTTTCAGGCGATTTAACTGAGTATTGATTCTTTTTGCCATAAATTCAAACATAAATGGACGGATAGTATCATCGAACAGGATAGGGCGATCATCCTGGTCAAGGATATTAAATCCAAAACTGACTGGGCCCTCAAGTTGTCCACGGATGGCCGGGCGATCAGACAAATCCAGATCTAAAAAGCGATGATAGACAACCGAATAGGTTTTACTGACATCAAAATATTCCGGCTCTTCAAAATGGGCCATGGTTTCTTCAAATTCCTCAATAAATTTATCCATGGAAAATCGGACAGTTTTATGTTCCATATTCAGAACGATACCTGGAAAATGTTCCGCAGCCTGAACATACATATCCTCATAATAGCTATAATTGGGCAATTGCGGCCAATATGGAACGTCAAGACTCAGTGCTGCTTTAAGAGCCTGGTGGACATCAGTATGTGGCATAACCGCCATGGCTGTGGTTAAAAGATTCCCGGGAATAGGCACACTTTTCTCCTTTTTATTTTTGTCAGATTGTTGATTTAATGGTAACAGTCGGTTCTCTTACAGGTATTTTATCAGAAAATACAGATAAACCAATACCTTAATTTTTAAAGGAATGAGTGCCTGTTAATAGGGCCGGCTAAATAGCCATAAGTTTAATTCATAGTTGATTTTATGGCTTGGCGTTGATAATGTGTACCCTGCCTTATAATGCAGATCACAGGGAGTAAAAAATAAAAATGAAAAAAAAATTATCTATGGCAGGCCTTATAATATCAATCATCACCTTTACTGGTTGTGCTGCAATGACACCCGTATACCCAACAAAACAGGATTCTGAATATTATATTGACAAGAAAGAGCCTCTTGCAGAAACTATGAATTTTTTTCAAAAATAGTTTTGAGAAAACCCGTTTCTATATTTTCTAAATTTATTTTTTGTTTTATGCCAGAAAACAAGGCTGTGGGATAGTTTCAAGACGTAGATCTCCCTTTGCTCTTAATTCCGGTTTGTTA
>JAGLFI010000211.1 GCA_023144585.1 Desulfobacula sp.
GGCCTTGCAGACTGGATACGGCAGATTGAATTAAAAGAAAATATAGAATTTCAGAGAGTCGGCACGACTATTGGGTGGTGGCAGACCAAGGATCAATCTTTTATATGAACATTATCTCAACCATTGTTCCGATCTTTATCATCATTTTTTTAGGGCTGTTTGCAAAACGAAAAGGCTTTATCACACCGGATTTTTTGAACCAGGGAAATCGCCTGGTTTATTATATAGCAATTCCGGCCATGATCTTCAGCGCCATTTCAAAGGCCTCTTTAAATACCCAGATGAATCTTAAAGTGATTATGATCACACTAGTTTCGCTTTTGTCCATCAGTGCCATTGCCTTTGGGACAGCCCGGTTTTTAAAAATGGCAAGATCATCAAAAGGAACGTTTATTCAATGTTCGTTTCACGGTAATCTTGGTTATATCGGTCTTGCAGTTGCATTTTATTATCTGGGAGACAGCGGATTTGTAAAAGCTGCAATTATAGCAGGATTTGTGATGATACTTCAGAATATCCTGGCTGTCATTGTTCTGCAATACCACAGTAAGAGCAATGCAGACCCCCCAAATATGTTTGATACCTTAAAAAAAACCATGGTCAATCCCGTGATACTGTCAGCAATAGCAGGCATCTTATTCTCTCTTTCCAATGCAACAATGCCCCTGATCCTTGACAGGGCTCTGGATATTTTAAAGGGGTTGGCGCTGCCACTGGCTCTGCTGATTATCGGTGCCTCACTTTCTTTTGAAAAATTAAAGCCCCGGTTTTTAAACATCACGGTTTCCAGCTTTTTAAAAGTTATTGTTGCACCGGCCATTGGATTTGTATTGTTTAAGTTTTTTTCTGTTCATCCAAAAGATTATCTTCCCGGATTGATCATCCTTTCTTCTCCAACTGCAACGCTTACCTATATCATGGCAAAAGAGATCGGAGGAGATCCTGATTTTGCAGTGGCAGCCATTTCCATTTGTACTATAATTTCAGGCCTGACTTACGGGGTGTGGCTCAGCATCGGATAAGCAGCCAGGGGTTGAAATATTTTTAGCTAAAATATCTTCAGTATGCTATGGTTGATCCGGCGTTAGAATCAGGGTGATGAAAGTTAAAGGAGATATGGAATTGAAATACGGATGGATGATTTTATTTTATTTTTTATTGTTTCCTGGTTGCGGGGAAGATGAATCTGCTAATAAGGTGGATCTATATATAAAGGAGCAGGTGATACTGAAAGAGGAACCCGGCATTGTTACCTATGCCTATCTTCCCCAGTATTCCCATACCGTATCTCACACCCGTCATCATTCTCTTATCCAGTATTTACGAAAAGAGACAGGGTTGAATATCAAACAGATATTTCCGGATACATTTGACCAGCATATGAAAATGGTGGGACAAAAAAAAATTGATATTTCATATTCCAATCCTTGTATTTATATAACAATTGCCCATCGATATGGAGCAAAGGCCTTTGCCAGGATTGTGGAAATGACCGGCAGAGATAAGTTCCGGGGACAGATTATTTGCAGGGCGGACAACTCATCCATCCAAACCATCGCTGATTGTCGTAACAAGAGATGGATTGCCGTGGATTCAGCATCAGCAGGCGGATATCTTTATCCATTAGGCCATTTCATTGATCATGGCATTACAAAACAGAATTTTAAGAAGATTGCCTTTGCACCGGGTCCCGGCGGAAAGCAGGAAAAGGTTGTCTTTTCCGTTTATGCCGGCAAATATGATATCGGCACCATCAGGGAAGGCACTTTGGATGTGGTGTCCAGTAAAATTGATATCAATAAAATAAGAATTGTTTCAATGACTGATTCCTATCCCGGGTGGGTGTATGCTGCCAGGAAAAATCTGGATAAAAAAATCGTGGGAAAATTGAAACAGGCTTTTGGAAAACTTGATTTTAATGTTAAGAAACATCGTAAAATATTAGAAAATGCTGATTTTATCAAGGTGATAGACGCTTGTGATTCAGATTTCGATTCTGTGCGGCAATTGGCTGTCAGAGTGGGCATGTGCCTTGAGGAATAGGGGATGACATAAATAAATGAAGTTGGGATTTCGTGGTAAAATAATTTTAAGTTTTTTTTCTTTACTCCTGATCCAGGGCCTTGTCATTTTCTTCTGGGTCAGCCATGTCGTAAAAGATTCCATGTTGGAAGAATTAAAAAACCGGGGAATTTCAATAGGAATAAGCCTTTCTGCCCGCATGGTGGAACCCATACTGGCCATGGATTTTTTAAGAATGAAAGTCCTGGTGGATGAAACGGTACAACTGGGCGATGATATCTTTTATACTTTTGTTCTGGATGGGAAAGACAACCCTCTGATTCATACGTTTAAACAGGGATTTCCAGTAGCGCTCAAGACGGCAAACACTGTTTTGGACAACCAGAAAGGATCCATACAGCTTCTGGATACCGGAGGTCAATTGATTTATGATTATGCCATACCTGTTATTATTAATGATAATCGCCTGGGAACACTGAGGCTGGGTCTTTTTCGAACACGGGCTGAAAAAGCAGTCAATAAAATTGTCATTTCTGCGGTGGTCACTATAATTTTGGCAATACTCATTGCAGGCGTCGTGGGAATCCTGCTGCTCAATCCTGTGACAAAAAGCATACAAAAGCTTCATGAATCCTCAGAACAGGCATTAAGGGGAAACCTTGATGTCAGAACTGCACCGACATTGAAAAAAAATTGCTGAGATATTATGCAGTGTCATCAAATAAATTGTCCCGCATATAAAAACTATCATCATCGGTGCTGGTATCTGGCCGGAACCCTTTGTCAGACCTGTGTTGAAGGCGAATATGCCAAAAAAATTGATTCCTGTCAGCAATGTTCTGTTTACAAACGATGTTCAGGAGATGAAATTCAAAGCCTGGCAGAAAGTTTTGATGCCATGACCCTGTCTTTGAAAGGCAACCTGTCTGACTTGAGAAATGCCGAAAGTATTTTGATGGAATCTGTCGGGCGTCTGGCTGCCGGAGTCGCTCATGAGATCAACACGCCCCTTGGTATTATCCTTGGATATGCCCAGCTTTTACTGGAAGACGTTGCAAAGGACGGACAGATTGATAACGATGTGGTAACCATTGTTAAACAGACAAAAAATTGTTCCAAGATTG
>JAGLFI010000212.1 GCA_023144585.1 Desulfobacula sp.
TTTAAAGTGCAGGCCGCAATTATTTCAGCCTGCACTTTAAGCCATCATTTTTAAGAAAAGTTATTACACAGAAATAAGGAGATAAAATTATGTATAAGAAAATCCTTTTTGGAACCTGCCTGACTGATTATTGTGATCATATTTTCAATTACGCATTAAATCTTGCAAAAGAGAATGATGCAAAACTTTGGATATATTATGGTATTGGCCGCTTAAACCTTGATGAAACAAAAGCCGAACAGGCAATTAAAGAAGCTGAGGCCAAAGTGACCCAGGCCTATGTAGACCAAATGAAAGATAGAGGATTTGACAACTATATTATTAATGTCAGTGATGGAGATGTGGTCAGCGAGCTTTCAAAGCTTGCCCGCAATGCTGCAGTGGATCTCATGGTGATGGGAACGTCAACTGACACTCCTCTTTCCATGGGAGAAAGCACAAATGTAGGATCGCTCGGGCCGATAACTGCAGATGCTGTTTTATGGGCACCTTGCCCTGTGATGATTATTCCGCCATCATTAATACCGGAACTTGCAAGAGGTTAATAATGGTAAACAATCAAATAAGTGTCACTTTGTGATCGACAGCATCAAAGTGACACTGCTAAAACAAAAGGAGACGACTTATGTATGCTTTAATTTATGACGAACATAATTTGGACGAATCTCAAAAAAAAATAATCTCAGTTCATGGAACCAGGGATGAATGTGACAAGGCCCTGTTGCAAAGACAAAATGACCTTGGTAAAAGTGTTTATGAGTGTAATACCCGCGTTGTCTGGACAGATAAAGCCGTGGCTGCCGATGATGTGCTTGATATTAGTGAATTTGTAACCTGGCGTGCCGGTGAAGACATTCCTGAAGGTGAAGTAAACAGTGATTCAGATTAATCATCATTTAAATTAATATGAATCCCGGGAGGTTATAATGGAAGAACGATCATTTAGTGATACTGCAATCGTGGCTTGTGGAACCATGAGCCCTGAAATCAACCATCTGGTAAAAGAAGGGTTTCTTGATACCCAGCATATTTTTTATACAACGCCAGGGCTTCATCAGGATATCCCCGAACTTGAAATCCAGCTGATAAAATTCATAGAAAAAGCCAAAGCTGTCGCCAAAGGTGTAATTGTTGTTTATGGCGGCAAGTATTGCTATGTCAATCCGGATAACCCCACCCGGCTAATGCAGACGATTATCGAGGAACAGGGGTTGAAGGTTGTGAGAATTGAAGCCTCACACTGCATGGGCATGCTTGCCAGTGATAACGAGATGAAACAGATAACAAATGAATTTGCAGGTGGTGAACCGGTCTGGTTTATGACACCGGGTTGGGTTAAATTCCAAAAACAGGTGTTCAAGGGATGGGACAAAAGCGTTGCTAATGAAAATTTTCCAAGACACACAGGAGGTGCCGTTGTCCTTGATGGCATTGGGTACCTGGATCAATATATGGAGGAAGATCCTGAAGAATTTCTTGAATATTGTGACTGGATGGGGATTCTCATGCAGGCATATCCCATAACTTTGGACCGGTTTAAGGGGTTGCTTTTGGAGCAATTGAAACTATTGAAAAATTAAACAATATAAATTACCATGCCATTATATTTAAATCCGCTACATTGAAAATAGGTATACAAACAAAACGGAGAGCATATGAAATTTGTTATTATCGGTGGTGATGCTGCAGGCATGAGTGCTGCGAGTCGAGCAAAAAGAAAAGATCCTAGTATTGATGTTATTGTATTAGAACAGACCTACGATGTTTCTTACAGTGCCTGTGGTATGCCCTATAATATTGCTGACCCTGAAAGGGATATGCAAAAGCTGGTTGTAAGAAAGGCTGAAGTATTTATTGAAAAAAATAAGATAAATCTTTTGACCGGACATAAAGTTACAGCCATAGACCGTGCAGGCAAAAAGGTGACAGGAATCACTGTCCAGGGAGACTCTTTTGGCTTTGAGTATGATAAGCTGTTTATTGCCACAGGTGCCTCTCCTGTAATTCCAGATCTGCCCGGATTTGATTTACCCCAGATTATGGGTTTGAAAAGCCTTGAAGATGGAAAAAGAATAAAATCTTATATCAAGGAAAAAAATATAAAAACCGCCGTAATCATCGGCATGGGATATATTGCTCTTGAAATGTGTGAAACTTTTGAAAAAAGAGGTGTTAAAATCAGTATGGTTAAGCCTGGGCCGGTCTTTTTGCCATGGCTTAGCAAGGATCTTGCTGATGTTATTTATGCAGAATTAATCGAAAAGGGTATTGATATCCATGCCGGCTATGCCATCAAGGAAATCAAACCTTCGGGTAACGGTGTTCAGCTTGATTGTGAAGATCTGACCTTAGAGGCAGATATGGTACTTGTGGCATTTGGCGTAAAACCGTGTAGCGAAATGGCAAAAGATGTCGGTCTTAACCTGGGAATTTCAGATTCCATAGCCGTAGACAGATATTTGAAAACATCAGATAAGGATATTTATGCAGCAGGAGACTGTGCTGATGCCTATCATATAGTGACAGATCAAGAATGCTGGATTCCTCTGGCATTAAGAGCGAACAGGGCAGGGTGGGCAGTTGCAGATAATATTACCGGGACTCAAACCCGTCTTCAGGGTGTTGCAGGGACATCTGTTTTTAAAGTTTTTTCCCTTGAGGTTGCCAGATCCGGCTTAAATCTCAAGGAAGCTATAGATGCAGGATTTGATCCGGTAGAAAACAGCGTTAAAACAAGATCCCGTGCTCATGGACATCCCGGATCAACGCCGATTCATATCAATATGGTGGCAGACAAAAAAACCGGCCGCCTGCTGGGGACCCAGATGGTGGGAAAAGAAGGAGTGGCCCATAGAATTAATTCCGTTGCCGTTGCTTTGCATAACAAAATGACGGTCGAAGAGTTTTCCCAGACAGATCTGGCATATGCACCGCCTTTTGGACCGGTTTGGGACCCTTTGTTGACAGCCGCCAACCAATTGGTGAAAAAAATATAATTGTCAAATCCCGATCAAATTAAAACATAGGGTGACCGAACTATATGGATCTACAAAAATCTGAAAATAAAAAATTAAATGATGCTGTTCTTGAAGGGGTACAAATCATGTGCCAGGTGTTTTGGGGACCGGATTTAGAGTC
>JAGLFI010000213.1 GCA_023144585.1 Desulfobacula sp.
TATGGTGATGGAGGGCCTCTGGTGATGAGCAGTTTAGTTTTTGAAGAGTATTATCAGGCCCAGGGAAGAGAATGGGAAAGATATGCCATGATAAAAGCAAGGCCGGTTGCCGGGGACATTGAGGCGGGCTTTAAGCTTTTGAAAGTTTTGAATCCCTTTATTTACAGGCGGTACTTTGATTACGGGTCTTTTGATTCCTTCAGGGACATGAAGCAGAGAATTACCCTGCAGGTAAAAAATAAAAAATTAAAAAATAATATAAAGCTGGGTGCCGGCGGTATCAGGGAAATAGAATTTTTTGGCCAATTGTTTCAGATGATCAGGGGCGGTGTGGAGCCTGAACTCCAGGAACGAAAGATTTTAAAGGTTTTGGATTTGTTACAAACCCATCATTGCATTGATGGGGCAACAAAAAAAGATCTGAAAAAAGCATATGTATTCTTAAGGCTGGTTGAAAACAGGCTTCAGGCCTATGCAGATCTTCAAACCCATGATATTCCCCAAAATGAAGACCAGAGAAAAATTTTGGCACTTTCCATGGGAGTTGATGCATGGGATGATTTTGTTAAAGATTTGAATTATCATATGCAAAGGGTTCATTATCATTTCAGCCAATTACTAGTTTCAGAAGACGAGGAAAAACCGGATGAGGAGACACAGAACCTTAAAGAGTTATGGATCAATATTAATGATCCCCAGTTTGCCGCAGATTCCATAGCTATTGCCGGGTTTAAAGAGCCTGACAGGGTGTTAAACATTTTAAGATCCTTTGAGGAACACCCTAATACCAGACGGCTGACATCCAATGGAAGGAAAAAACTGGCAAGACTGATTCCGGTTCTGGTCAGAAAAATTGGCCAGCAAAATGACCCCGATGGTATTTTGGTCAAATTAATTGATTTGGTCCTGACCATTGAAAGAAGAACCTGCTATTTATCGCTACTCATAGAAAACAAAAATGCACTGAAAACATTGATCACCCTTGCTCAAAAAAGTCCCTGGATTATTACATTTCTTTCCAATCATCCTGCATTGCTGGATGAACTCATGCATCCTGCCACATTTTATTCTCCACCTGGTAAACCGGCCCTGGAAAAAGAGATGGCGATCCGAATGGCAGGGATTCCATCCGGTGATGTTGAGTTTCTGATCGAGGAATTGTGTATTTTCAGGCAAATCAATTACCTGCGGGTTGCTGCCGCAGATGTAAGCGGAAATTATCCATTGATGAAAGTCAGTGACCATCTGACATATATTGCTGAGACCGTTCTTGCCCAGGTGCTTGCAAGCGCATGGGAAATTGTGATACAAAAATATGGGTTTCCACAAGAAATATCGAATGAAAGCCTTGATCATTGCGGGTTTGCTATTATTGCATATGGTAAAGTAGGTGGACTTGAAATGGGATATAAATCAGATATTGATATTGTTTTTTTACATAGAGGAGAACCAGGGGTCACAAAAGGAAAGGAAAAGAAGAGTATTGATACCATCCGGTTTTATTCAAACATGGGCCAGAGAATCATCAATGCCTTAACCATGCATACCCCTGCCGGTACTTTGTATGGAGCAGATATGAGGTTGAGACCAGGGGGTAATTCAGGGATGATCGTGTCCCATATTGATACATTTGAGGATTATATGACAAACCAGGCATGGACATGGGAACATCAGGCATTGATCCGGGCCAGACCGATTGTGGGCGACAAACAGCTTTGTTCAAAGTTCAATGAGATCAGGACAAATGTTCTGACTGAGCAAAGGGATGCTGAAGCATTAAAAAAAGAAGTTGGTGATATGCGGGAACGGATGCGGGAAGAGCGTTTAAAGGTTAAAAAAGATTTTTTTGATTTAAAGCAATCCAGGGGCTGTATTGTGGATATTGAGTTTTTGGTTCAGTATTTAATCTTAAAAAATGCCAATACCTGCCCCGATATAACCATCTGGACGGATAATATCCGGCTTCTGGAAAGCCTTGATGCAGAAGGGATTATCACAGGATGTCAGAGTGAGCGACTCCAAAACTCTTATCTTATCATGCGAAAGGCCGTACACAGACTCAATCTCCAGGAAAAGAGCCGGCAAATTGCTCAAACCTATTTTTCAGAAATAAGAGACCATGCCATTGATATATATGATCGTTATCTATCAAGTTAGTATCTGAATGAAAACCAGAAAATTTTTTCGATTACAAGGCGGGTAATAATTAAGAAATCAATACAAGGCTGAGCCAGGGCCAGTAGGTAATAATCAGGACAGCTAAAAGCAGTACCAGCATAAACGGGATGGTGGCTTTGTAAATATCCATGATGGGTTTATTAAATCTGTATCCTGCTATGAACAGGTTCATCCCAACAGGCGGGGTGAAATATCCGATCTGCATATTGGCAAGGAAAATGATGCCCAGATGAACGGGATCAACGCCGTATTCCAGTGCAACCGGCAGCATAAGAGGAACCATGATGATAATGGCTGAAAAGATATCCAGCATGGCCCCGAGAATCAAAAGAAAGATATTTAAAAGAATTAAAAAAATCAGCTTGCTGGTCACATAGGTCTGGCAGAGATCAAACAACTTCATGGGAACTTCAGCATCAATCAGATAATTTGTAAAGCCTAAGGAAACCCCTAGTATTAAAAGGATTCCTCCCACCATCACCATTGACTCCCTGATGATGGCAGCAAGTTGGGACAGCCTGATTTCTTTATAAATAAAGACTTCCACAATGAATACATACATGGCTGTCACGGCAGCCGCCTCGGAAACTGCAAAAAATCCTGAGTAAATGCCTGCAAATACGAATATGGGCAGCGGAATTTCCCAAATAGCTTCCCTGGCAGCGGATAAAGCCTTTTTTGAAGAAAAAGATATTAATGGGACAGGATTCTTCCGATTAGCCCAGATACTCCATAGGGATAAAAGGAGGATCATTAAAATAGCAGGCAAGATGCCGGCAATAAATAATTTTTCAATTGAGATATCTTGTCCTGAACTCATTTGCTGGGCAATCACTCCATACAGAATAAGGGGAAGAGACGGGGGAAGCAAAAGTCCTAAGCTCCCGGAAGTTGTTACGAGCCCAAGGCTGAACTTATCTTTATATCCAGCCTCTTTCAAAGCAGG
>JAGLFI010000214.1 GCA_023144585.1 Desulfobacula sp.
CATTATGCACACCCGGCCAGGCAGGTGCCATGGCCCTTGGTATGAAAAAAATTGTCACATCCATTCCCTTGGAAGATTATAATGAGGGCGATGTATTTATCATCAATGATCCCTGGCTTCTGGCCGGGCATTTAAATGATGTCTGCGTGTGGAGTCCTATATTTTTCAAGGGTAGACCTGTCGCATTTACCGCATGCGTATTCCATCATACGGATATAGGCGGAAGAACAGCTTCAGACAACCGTGATGTCTATGCAGAAGGCCTTTATATCCCTTTAACAAAGCTCTATGATGCTGGCAAACTCAATGAGAGTCTTGTGAACATGATCCGCTGGAATGTAAGAACGGCAACCGAATTTGACGGGGATATCCGTTCCCAGGTAGCTGCAAATCATATCTGCTCTCAAAAAATCATAGAAATGATGGAAGATGAAGGGCTTGATACTCTTGATGACCTTGCTGACGAAATTATTGACCGGACTGAAATAAGCATGCGGAAGGCCATTGAAAAAATTACCGATGGAACCTATGCCCATGAAGGTATTATTGAAGGGGCTGGAAATAAACCGGACATTCCCATCAAACTGACCGTTAAAGTAGAGGGTTCTAATATTCATGTTGATTTTGACGGCACATCCAAACAGGTAGACTGGGGGGTTAATGTAGTTTATAATTTCACCTATGCCTACGTGTTCATGGCTATTAAATCTGCTTTTGATCCTGGAATTCCTATTAATGAGGGCGCTATCCGCCCCATAACAATGACTGCCCCTGAAGGGACGATTGTCAATTGTACATTCCCGGCAGCCGTGGCAGCAAGAATGGTAGTGGGTCATTTTATGACTGAAATGGTTTTTAATGCTTTGGCCAAAGCTGCTCCCGACAATATTATAGCCGGTTCCGGCGGAACGCCTGCCCAGACCAATATTTTTCACGGCTCCTTTGCAAATGGCAAGCCATGGCACACCATGATTATCCGTGGTGGCGGAATGGGAGCTTCTTCAAGATTTGACGGCCATCACTGTGCTATTTTCCCGGCCAATGGTGCGAATACGCCTGTTGAAATTCTTGAAAGTGATACCACTATGATTGTTGAATCAAGAAGCCTGATTCAAGACTCGGGAGGGCCTGGGAAACAGCGGGGCGGCATTGGTAGACAGATGATTATCCGTTCACCAGAGGACGGTGAAAATTCTGTCGGAACAACTTCCATTGCAGTACAGGCAGGACGATATATTTATCCGCCCGAAGGCATATTCGGCGGGAAAGACGGCTCTTTGGCTCAATTTTTTAAAAATGGTAAGAACGCTGATCCCAGCGGGCTTACCTTTTGTGACCCGGGAGACCGGATCTCATTTGTCAGTGCCGGCGGCGGCGGATATGGAGATCCCTTTGAACGGGATCCAAAAGCGGTTGAACGCGATGTAAAATATGGCTATGTAAGTATTGAAAAAGCAAAACAGAATTACGGTGTTATTATTGAACCTGACTCGCTGACACTTGACCTTGCTACAACCTTGCAACTCCGTAAAAATAAATAAGGAAGCAACAAAATGAAAAAAACTTTTATGCCGCAGTTCAAAGATATCGACCAGCTCTTTGATCATCAACTTGAAGGACTTAAATGGACCATTGCCCATGTTTACAATGGGTCCGATTTCTACAAAAAACACTTTGATGCGGCAGATGTTACGCCTGGGACTATAAAATCTCTGGATGATCTGTCCCGTCTTCCCTTTACCACCGGAAACGATCTCAAGGAAGGGTATCCCCTGCCCCTGCTGTCCGTACCGGAAAAAGATGTTGTCCGCATTCATGCTTCCTCGGGAACTACTGGGAAACGAAAAGTTCTCTCCTATACACAGAATGATTTAGACGTATGGTTTGATATGTTTGCCAGATGCTATGAAATGGCCGGTCTTACTCAAGAGGACAGGGTACAGATTGCAGTGGGATACGGTGTCTGGACAGCCGGTATGGGATTTCAGCTGGGATGTGAACGCTTGGGTGCCATGGCCATTCCCGTGGGTCCCGGCAACATTGATATGCAATGCCGGTTCCTTATCGACATGCAGTCAACTGTTTTTTGCTGCACGGCTTCCATGGCGCTTCTCATGGCCGAAGAAGTCAATAATCGTGGCATTAAGGACCAGATCAATTTAAAGAAAATCATCCTGGGATCGGAACGGTGCAGTTCTGCCATGCGGACAAAAATCAAAGATCTTCTGGGCTTGGAAGACATGTTTGACATCACCGGCATGACAGAGCTTTACGGTCCAGGTACCGGACTTGACTGCCCTGAGCATGAAGGTATACACTACTGGGCAGACAAATATATCCTTGAAATTTTAAACCCGGATACCCTGAAACCGGTTGAGGACGGGGAAATCGGTGAAATGGTTGTAACGACCCTTTGCAAAGAGGCAGCCCCTTTTGTGCGGTACCGGACAAGGGATCTCACCCGCAAAATCTCCAAATCCTGTTCCTGCGGCAATATCCTTCCCATGCATGATAAAATCATGGGGCGTTCCGATGACATGATCATCTTAAGGGGGGTTAATATCTATCCCGGACAGATTGATGAAGTGCTTTCCTCCATACCTGAAGTGGGAAGTGAATACCAGCTGCATCTTAAAAGAGAGGATGACGGCAAGGACTATATGACTATCAAAGCAGAAGCACAACAGGAAATTGATGTTAATAATACAAGTGAAATTAAAAACAAGATAAAGAAAACTATTAAGGCAAAGATCATGGTCAGCTGCGATGCACAAATCTGTGCATACGGTGAACTTCCCCGGTTTGCAGGGAAAGCCCAGCGTATCTTTGATAACCGCAGCTAAAGAAAGGAAACCATATGAAAGCATTTAAGTATTTATCCCCCACAACCGTTGAAGAGGCCATTGACTTCCATGGCCGGCACAGCGAGACGGCCAAATATATTGGCGGGGGAACAGATGTGATTGTCAAAGTCAAGGAAGGCTGGAATGAACCGGACTTTCTGATTTCCCTGAAAAAAATTCAAGAGATGAGTGAGCTGTATAAGAATAATGCAACCGGCGAGCTTTCCATTGGCGCCATGGTCACCCATGCCACCCTTGAAAAATCCCTCATGATCCA
>JAGLFI010000215.1 GCA_023144585.1 Desulfobacula sp.
TAAATTAATATCTTTCATACATTATAATCCTTATCTATCTCTATCTCTTCCCACCAGGTGGTCTTGATTTTCACGCCTTCCAAATCAAAATATTTTCTACCAACAAATTCTATGACTTTTATATCCCCCAAAAGGTTGAGGGCTGCCACTTCTCCCTGAACCACGGCATTGGGCCATCCAATGGATGTTGTATAGCTATTGATGATGGGATTATAAATCTGAGCGCATGATCCACAGGCATAAATACTGTCCACGTTTGTCTTTAAATACTCATTGACCAGAATACCGTGATCAATATCAATACCCGATCCTTTTGCAAATTCAATATTAGGGCTCAATCCATTAAAAGAGAACACCATATCAACTTTTTTTTCAATTCCATTTTGGGTTTTTACCTTGTATGATCCGTTTTGCTCATCAATTGTTGAGATATCATCTTTAACAATGATCTTTGCATTAAATTTTGAAAGACTTTTTGTAATTTGGGCCAGCATGTCATCGGTTAAATGATACGGCCAGAAGGCCTCGGAATAGATCAGAATGGTCACAGTTTTGCCCATGGAAGTCAACATTCTTAAAAATTTAAATCCCACAAGATCGCCACCAAAAATAAAAAAATCTTTCGCTTTTCGAATCTCATCCTTAACCTCCATAACATCTGTATAGGAAGTGACAAATTTTAAATGCTCTGCATAGCCCGACATTGTGGGCAGCACCCTTGCACGGCCTCCCGAGGCAATGATGAGCTTAGAAAATTCAATTTTTTCCATATGCTGTAAAAACAACAATTTTGAATCAGGATCAATACGCTCAACCGCCTGGCCGCATCGGATTCGAATATCTTTTAAGGCCGGAGATTTTACCATGAGATCCTCTTTGGCCAATTCGTCAGCAATAAAATCTGTTAATCTGGGTTTATAATAATAGGGAACACACTCATCAGATATGATGGTAATTTTGGCATCTTTATCCTTTTGTCTCAAAGTTGCTGCTGCATGATTTCCTGCAGGTCCATTTCCTATGATGACATAATGATCGTTGTCAGGCATCATTCCTCCTGTAAACTAAGTATCAATTTCAATGAGCTCTGTTTTTGTCACGCTGATGCAATCCATGGGACAAACAGCCAGGCATTGTCCGCAACGGATACAATTGGTATTATCTATGGCAATGGATACAACCCTATTCCAATCTTCTGTTTCTTCGTATCTGCCATAGGTTCCATCCGGATTGACGGGAATATTTTCAATCATTTTAATACAATCTTTTGGTGCAACATCAATACAGGCTGAACAATAAATACAGGCCAGGGGATCAATCTCGTATTTCAAATTGCACAAATAACACCTTTTGGCTTCTTCATGAGCCTGATTTTCATTATACCCTGTTTCCACTTCATGGGTTGAGTTGGAAAGTCTTTTTTCCATATCAATGGTATTCATCCCGACCTTATCAATAAAATCATATGATCTTTGTCTGTCGGTTGTATTATAATCTTCAAGTCTGACCACAGTTTGCTTTCTTTTTTCACCAATCAGATATTCATCTACAGCCCGGGCAGATTCCCTGCCGCCTGCAATTGCTGAAATGACATCAGAAGAACCTGTCACAAAATCGCCTGCTGCAAACACACCATCAATTCCCGTCTGATTCCCTTTTTTATCCAATCTACCTAAATTTTTTGATACGACAGCCACATCAGGGGCTTGACCTAAAGCTGCAATGACCGAATCTACGGGAACTATAAATTGCGAATTCTCTATGGGAATGGAAATTCTATACGGCGGTGTATCAGTTCTTTCCATCCGAGTTCGCTTAAACTCAACAGCAGTGACTTTATTGCCGTCCCCAATGATTTTTGACGGCTGGATAAGGCTATATGTTTTAATACCTTCAAACTCGGCTTCATATTTTTCAGTCTCATCAATCCGCATATATTCAAGGGTTTTTCGGATATTGATACTGACATCTGATGCACCAAGCCTTATAACCGATCTTGCACAGTCAACTGCCGTGAACCCGGCGCCAATCACGACCACCTTGTCACCGACAAAGGGCTTTTGCCCCTCATTGACCGCTTTCATGAAATCAAGTCCTTTATAAACATTTTCAAGATCTTCGCCTAGAATATCAAATTTTCTCGGACTGACACAACCAGTTGCCACAATTACAGCATCATATTCTTTCTTCAGCTGCACAAGGGATATATCGGAACCAATAGCCTTGTTTATTTTCAACTCGATTCCCAATCTGAGAATATTCTTAATTTCGAGCATCAGCAGATCTCTTGGCAGCCTGAACTCAGGTATCCCATACATCAGCATACCGCCGGGTTTCTCCATACTCTCGAAAATCACAACTTTATGCCCTAAAATGGCAAGACCGTGGGCTGCTGCCAATCCGGCCGGACCGGAGCCGATAACGGCAACCTTTTTTTCTGTGGGTGCATAAAGGCCTTCAATAATCCTGTGCGAGCCAGGCTTCATGTCTGCGCAGGAACGCTTTAAATGACAGATACCAACACTTAACCCATTGTCCGGTTCTGCGTGACGGCAGGCGGATTCACAAGGTCTTGAACAGATCCGACCCAGAACACCGGGCAGGATATTTGCAATTCGGTTTAATTCATAGGCTTTGCCATATCTTTTTTCAAAAATTGCTCTGATATATCCCGGAATATTGGTTTTGGCAGGACAGGCGTCCTGGCAGGGAATACTTTTGGCAACCTGGCCAAAATCTCTGACATCGGTTGAGTAGACAATCTGTTTTACAGAATGAGCAGAATAAATTTTATTTTTATCCTGGAAAAATTTTTCTTCTTTGGAATAGAGATCATTTTTTTTCAATTTATACCCCACTATTCATAATGTTAAAGAAAAAATGCGATCTGACTACTGTAGAAATAAAAAAAATAGTGTACCGTTTTGTCAAAGGTCTGTCAAAATATTAAATTTCATTAGAGCCTCTTGCAGAAACTATGAATTTTTTTCAAAAATAGTTTTGAGAAAACCCGTTTCTATATTTTCTAAATTTATTTTTTGTTTTATGCCAGAAAACAAGGCTGTGGGATAGTTTCAAGACGTAGATCTCCCTTTGCTCTTAATTCCGGTTTGTTA
>JAGLFI010000216.1 GCA_023144585.1 Desulfobacula sp.
GAAGTGCCTGAAGATCAGCTCAGAAAGGTTGCAATGGCGGAAGGAATGGTCACGTTGCGCGATGCCGGGCTCGAAAAAATAAGGACAGGGGAGACATCGTTTGGGGAAGTTTTAAAAAAGACCAATATCAGCAAAGAAGCATTGCCAGCTTACCTTATTAATCCTGATGTTGAACGATATAATGACAAAGATGTCATTATCAGGGAAGGTAATACAGATATTGATTTTTTTAAGCTTGTCCAAGGCGGGTTATACGTTGTTAAGGGTGGCAAGAAAATTGCTGAAATTGTTCAGCCGGGAGACTATTTCGGAGAAATGTCAGCCATTATCGGAGAGCCCAGGTCGGCATCAATCATATCTAAAGGACGATCAACAATTAAATGGTTTCCCGGCGATAAATTAACTGAAGTAATAGAAAAATACCCTGATGTGGCAAAACACTTGTTTGGTATGCTTGCCGCAAGACTCGATGATACAGACAAACGATTCGTGAATATGATCAAACAGATTAAAAAAGTTAAACCCAGATAGGCATTATTTAGTGCCTGACCGAAAATTGATGGTTTTTGGTCGGGCACTATTTGAAATATCGTTCTTTTTCACTGTATATGCAGCCACAATACTGCTGACGATACATGTTAAGCTTTTTAGATTCTTCAATCCCTGATTTCCAGCCGTCCCTGAAATCATGATAAAAAAATGTCAGGCCATATTTTTTCGCAATGGCCTCTCCGGTTTCCCTTATAAGATTATGGTTTTGGAATTTGCTGTATAAAAGGGTGGTCGTAAATGCTTGAAATTTTCCTTTTTTGGCCACAAGAGCTGTTGCTTTTAGTCTGTCATAGTAGCAGTACCGGCATCGGTCCTGTTCCCTGAAAACAACAGATCGAAGGAATTGTTCGATTCTGTAATCCTGTTGATAGATAACCTTTAAGTCAATGGATTGAGAATAGTTTTTTAATGTCTCTTCTCTTTTTTGACACTCGGTAAAAGGGTGGATATTATGCCGATAAAAAAAAGCCATTACATCCATGTCCATCTGTCCTAAAATTTTGAGAGGATAAATAGAGCAGGGGGCACAGCAGGTATGAAGTAACAGTTTCAATCCCTTCTCCCGAATATTGATGTGCCCACCCTTACCATTGTAGATCCTTCTTCTATGGCTACTTTAAAATCATTGCTCATGCCCATGGAAAGGTGTTCCATTGACACGTTATCTAATTTTAGTGCTATGATTCTTTCTTTAATATGGCCCAATTGTTTAAAATAGATCCTGGCCTTTTCAGGGTCTGAAAAGTAAGGGGGCATGCACATTAATCCTTGTAAGGATAAATTTTCAAAAGAAATGATTTGTTCTGCCAATTGAATAGTATCTTCTGTATTGGTTCCAGATTTTGTTTCTTCTTCACTAATATTGACCTGGACAAATATTTTTTGAATTTTATCAATTTTCTTTGCCTGTTTATCTATGGCTTTTGCAAGCTTTAAAGTATCGACCGTATGAATATAGTCAAAATATTTAACAGCAAATTTAGCCTTATTGGATTGAAGATGTCCGATAAAATGCCAACTGGCAGTCTTTTTTCCAATTATATCGATTTTTTCGATTGCCTCTTGAATATAATTTTCTCCAAAATGTTTCGCACCTGCTTTAATACCTTCTAAGATTGTTTCCACACTTTTTCTTTTGCTGACAGCGATTAGTTGTATGGTGTCGGGCTTACGGCCGCAGGACAGAGCTGTGTCCACGATTTGCTGATTGATTTCATCGAAATTATTTTTAATAGTTGGCATAATGGTTTAGTCCTTAAATTGGATGATATTTAAACTCATAAGTGTTTCAACAACCTCACAAACAGGCAATCCTACAACATTGGAATATGAGCCGGAAATCTGTTTTACAAGAAACGAACCAATTCCCTGTATACCATAAGCTCCTGCCTTGTCAAACGGTTCACCTGTCCCGACATACCAGTGTATTTCCTGATCAGTTAAATATTTAAAGTATACTTTTGTTTTAATAGATTTTACAACCCTGGAATTTTTTTTTTGATTCATCACACAAAAGGCTGTATAAACACTATGTTCACAATTGTTCAATTTGTTAAGCATGGCAATGGCATCTGTTTCTGATTTAGGCTTGCCAAGTATTTGATCCTGAACAACAACGATTGTATCGGCCCCCAAAACCCAGGATTCAGGATATAAAAAGACCGTATCCTTTGCTTTTAAAAATGAGAGTTCTTGAACATATTTTTCCGGAGTTTTGATTTGAACACTCTCTTCATTGATAGTTGAAGGAGAAATTTCTATTTTTATCCCGATCTGCTCAAGAAGCTTTTTTCTCCTAGGAGATTTGGATGCCAGGATTAATTTTTCAATATTAATAGATTTCATGTGTCCCTTTTATCAGAAATCGTTCAAAGAGACAATCTTCTGGTTTTAAGCTTGCAAAATATCGAAAAATGATATAAAAATGCCAAGAATCATGCCTGGGTGGCGGAACTGGTAGACGCAAGGGACTTAAAATCCCTCGGGCAAATTGCCTGTACGAGTTCAATTCTCGTTCCAGGTACCATTTAATAATTAAGGGTTTTGGCTTTTTAACCAAAGCCCTTTTTTTAAATCATAGCAAAGTTAGCATTATATTACGGGTGACCTTCAGGTTATGGATAAAATTAAAATTACCGGTGGTAAGCGGCTTCACGGTGAAGTGAATATCAGTGGAGCAAAAAATGCAGCGCTTCCTTTGATCGCTTCAAGTATTCTGGTCAATGGTAAAACATGTTTTACCAATGTTCCGGATTTAATGGATATTACCAGTATCAGACTCCTTTTGGAGGACTTAGGTGCAACTTGCAAGACTTCAAAAGGAGTTCTTGAAGTCGATGCTTCCTCTATTAACAAGATTGAAGCGGAATATGATCTGGTCCGGAAAATGAGGGCTTCCATTCTTGTACTATGTCCCTTAGTTGCAAGATTCGGTCATGCCAAGGTATCTTTGCCTGGAGGGTGTGCAATTGGGGCAAGGCCGGTAAATATGCATCTTTCAGGACTTGAAGCTTTGGGTGCAAGTATCAGTATCGAACATGGATATATTGAAGCAAAAG
>JAGLFI010000217.1 GCA_023144585.1 Desulfobacula sp.
TTTCACTCCTCGTATATTATAAAAAAAATAAATGTTTGTCCAATAGTTCATCCACCAGTTGAGGCAGAGGCAGGCGGCTCACCCCGACAATTTCCAGGTTTTCCTGGGTCAACGGCAGAAGAATTTTTTTTGCCTCACAAGAACATACGGCTTCTGCCATCAGGGGGGTCACTTCCCCCATCATTGCATGGGGCATAATAATCCCCACAGGCCCGATAATAACATCTGCTTTTTTCACAGTCTGAACAATTGCATTACTGCCGGAAGCCCCTTTGTTTGCCTTTGCCTTTAACATCTGGGCTGTGGCAATGGCATTGGTTCCCAGAGCAGAGACTTCTATTCTCTCTCCAAACCGTTCCTTGAGTTTTTTAATAATAGTGGACCCGATCCCACCTCCCTGACCATCTATGACACAAACTTTTTTCCGGCTTTTCGGTTCCATATCTGTTGTTTGCCTTTAACTAATTTTAATAACTTTTTTGACTTCATTCAAAATCGTATTTTCAACTGCTTCCATGGTGCTGTTTCCATCAATGACGGCAATTGTCTCAAGACCTTTTAATGCATCAAAGGCTTTAAAATAATTGGTTCTGACCTTTTTCATAATATCTATTTTCTCATACATTTCAAAACTGCTGCGACTGTTTTTTATTCTTTCAAAACATATTTTGGGATCAACATCAATAAAAATTGTCACATCAGGCCTTAAAATATCTGCATTGAGAGAATTTGCATGGATTACCCATTCCATATCCATATACTGGGCATGATATGCATAGGATGAAAAATAGTATCTATCGCATAATACCACGGCCCCCTGATCGACTTTATGGCGGATTCCATTTTCCATATTGACCAGATGATCTGTTCTGTCCGCTGCAAAAAGAGATGCAATGGTTCTTTGATCGGTGGCAAGTTCTCCTGAAAGCATCTGCCGGATTAATGATCCGATAGGTCCGTCCGTGGGCTCAAATGTTGAATAAACCGTATAACCGGAAATTTTAAGCCGCCTTGATATCTGTTTTATCTGAGTACTTTTTCCAGACCCGTCAATTCCTTCAAAAACGATAAATCTACCGTTCGTCTTATTATCCAATTTGCAAATCCCATACTTTTATTTCATATTATCCATACCATCGAAGGACAATCTATAACAATATACAGGGTTCTTGGCAAGTATCTAAGCTTTTCCTTGACACTTTATAAAAATCATTCTAGAATAGCAAATTAATCGTAAGCTCATGAAATCCTTGATTAAACATATGTTAACTTCATATGGGGGAAAAATGTTTACAAAAAAATTTCTAAAAACCAAACCTGTCTGCAAAGTTTTTAAAAAAAATGTTGGACCGGCCCAAACCGTAAAAATAATAGGTGAATTTAACAACTGGGATATGCAGGCCCCTTCTCCATGAGAAAGCTTAAAAATGGTGATTTTTCGTATACCATTGATCTTGATAGGGACAAAGCCTACCAGTTCCGATACCTTATCGACGGGGAAAAATGGATGAATGATGAAAGTGCTGATGCTTATCTGCCATCTCCATTTCCAGGTATTGACAATTCAGTCATTGCCCTTTAATCTTGTATTTTAAAAATATGATTCTAATTTTTAATATTTAGGTGGGTTATGAAATATGATGTAATTATCGTGGGCGGTGGGCCTGCAGGGCTTTTTGCGGCCTATCATTTAAAAGAATATTCCAATCTGAATGTATTGATGATTGAAAAAGGCAAAAGCCCTTTAAAAAGAAAATGCCCGAACCATAATCTTCAAAAATGTTTTCAGTGTGACCCCTGCAACATACTATCCGGGGTCGGCGGGGCCGGTCTTTATTCTGATGGTAAACTCAATTTCATCCCAAGGCTTGGGAAAACAGATTTGACCCAGTTTATGACATTGAGCTCCGCACAAGACCTCATTGATGAAACAGAAAAAATTTTCACAAAATTCAAAATGGACGGCCCAGTCTATCCCACCAACATGGAAGAGGCAAAACAAATCCGAAAAGAGGCAAAGCGGTTTGGGATTGATCTTTTGCTGATCAGGCAAAAGCATCTGGGATCTGATAATCTGCCGAAATATATTGCCGGGTTGGCAGAGTATATTCAGTCAAAGAGACTTGAAATAAAAACCGAAGAGGATGCCATTGATGTTATTGAAAAAGACGGCCGTATCCAGGGTGTTATAACGGATAAAGCTGAATATAATGCACCCAATGTTATTCTTGCACCTGGAAGAATCGGGGCAAACTGGATGGCATCGCTTGTCCATAAACACGGAATCAACCTGAGCCAGAGAGGGATAGAGGTCGGGGTCCGGGTTGAGGTCCATAACGATATCATGGAGGACCTTTGCAATATTATTTATGACCCGACTTTTTTCATTCAAACATCCACATACGATGATCAGACCAGAACCTTTTGTACCAATCAGGGTGGTTTTATCTCCCTTGAAAACTACAAGGATTTTGTCTGTGTAAACGGTCATGCCTATTCAGATAAAAAGTCATCAAACACAAACTTTGCCTTTCTTTCAAAGGTGATTTTAACTGAGCCGATCACCGATAACCAGGCCTATGGCGAATCCATTGGGAAACTGGCCGCCATTATCGGAGGTGGAAAACCTATTTTACAACGGTTTGGAGATTTAAAAAGAGGACGCCGTTCAACCTGGAACAGAATCAGCAAAGGGTATATTGAACCGACCATGACCAATGTGGTTTGCGGCGATATTGCCATGGCACTACCCGAAAGGATTTTAACAAATTTAATTGAAGGTCTTGAATCTTTAAATTGTGTTGTACCGGGTGTCTCCAATGATGAAACTTTGCTTTATGCACCGGAAATAAAGTTTTTTGCCACACAGGTGGAAACAAACAACTATCTTGAGACCGCCATTAAGGGGATGTATGTGGCAGGTGATGGCCCTGGCGTGGCAGGCAACATAGTGTCTGCCGCAGCAACGGGTATCATTCCGGCTAAACGGATTATTGAACTAAATTTTGAGAAAACCAAAATATAAAAATTTATGTCTCAAATCTCATCGGGGAAATAGGTGGCACAGGCATCATCGGATTCCCAGGCCATGACTTTTGATACCCTTA
>JAGLFI010000218.1 GCA_023144585.1 Desulfobacula sp.
TTATTGATGGCCATACATTGCCAGGAGCAGTTCAACGAACCAGTTTCTATAAAAAGGATTCGTCAGCTCAGAAACACAATACAGAACAAATTACGTTCTAATGCTGTGTCAAAAGAATCAAATAAAAATGTTATCAGAAAGCAAAAAAGACCAAGAATGAGATATGCAAAAACTTAACCGGACATCACTGAAAAATTTTATTTTATATTAATTTTTATAATATGCAATAGTTTATTTAGTTTTTATAAAATTAGTTTAACTATACTGGATTGTAGTCAAAAAAAAAGGAGAGATGATAAAAAGACCATCCCTCCTTTTTTAATGCTTTCTATTTCTATTTCTTTAACTATTTTCTATTGCTGTACTCCGCATAAGTCATTGCCGTGAGTCTGTATACAAGATGTGCCATCTTTGAAAACGGCAGAAATGCAAACAAATTAAAAATAGCAATCAGATGCAAGTAGTATAAAAAATAAGAAAGATATTCCATATGGGCAAGGCGCGCCATTTCAGTCAGCATACCGGTAACACCAAGGGAAAAAACAAGGCCAAGGATAAACCAGTCTTTATAAGTTGTCATCTGGTCATCTTTTTTATCCAGTCTGTTTTTGATCATCAACCCGCTGCCGATAACCAGGGCAACACCAGCAATATTGGCCAGCCATTTTACAGGATTAAGCTGTGAATAAGGACCTGGGGTCTGAAAAACGTACAAGGTAATAAAGAAAATTGCAGTTACGATAAAAAGACCGATAAATGAGTATAACACCATCATATGCGGGGTCGCTCTATCCTTATTGGAGTCACACTCATTGAATTTATCATGTCTGAAAACTACCGGAATAACCCTGATAAGGGCCTGAAAAAATTCTTTGTAATCCAGAGTGGTCTTATCTGTTTTCCCTTCAAGAACCGCATTTTCATGAATATCATTTAAGAAGTTTTTAAGACTGAGGAAAAAGATGATGACCACTGCTATTGCAGTCGGCACAAAAGTCAGATCCACAAACCAGGTTGAGAAAAAATCTGCCTGTGCAATCACATGTTCGCCCTCATGGGGCAACCAGTTAAAGAACGGGATGAATTCAAAGATTTTAGTCATGGTCTCACCGGCAGTCATGGTAATTAATGCCAAGAAAGCAAACCAGATGGCAGGTATTCCAATCAGGAACGGCAGTTTTGTCGGGTCATTGACCGCATTTGCCAAAGCTTTGGGTCTGGCATATTCGGTAATGGCCACGGATCTGACAGCAGCAAGAACATCTCCCGGTGCTGCACCCCTCGGGCAAAGATCCGTACAATCACCACATTGATGACACAGCCATATATCAGCACTTTTTACCAGCCTGTCCTTAAGACCCCAGGAAGCTGCAATCATTTCTTTTCTTGGGAAAGGACTGTCATCAGGAGCGATAGGACATGCAACAGAACAAGTGGCGCACTGGTAACATTTTTTAAGTGTTTCACCACCCAGACCTCGTACTTGAGCAATAAAGTCAAGATCAGGTTGAGCAAGATATTTTTCAGTCATACTTATATACCTCCTAAACTATTTTTAAATAGTTTGATTAGAATCCTTTGAATGGGTTTGGACCAAGGTCTTCCACTTCTTCAACAAAGTCATTTATGATCTTTGGAAGTTTGTCATATTCATCAATGGCAACTTCAACAAAGGCCACACGTTCTTCTTCAAGTGCAAGACTTGAAAGAGCATCACCGATTTTTTTCACACGGGTTTCAGCCAGCTCAGAACCTTTCATAAAGTGACACTGGTAATCATCACCATGTTTACAGCCAATTAGAATAACACCGTCCATACCCTGGGCAAGCGCATCTTTGATCCAGATAACATTAAATGAGCCCAGGCATCTTACCGGGATAAACCGGACATTCGGAGAATAATCTATTTTGTTCATGCCCACCATGTCAAGGGCCGGGAAAGCATCATTTTCGCAGATGAATGCCAGGAATCTAAATGGAGGTTCATCATAATCATCTTCCGACGGAACCCCAATGGCTTTAACCTGAGAACCGATGGAATCAATCGTGTAGTCAGCAAAAGAGATGATTCTCTCAGGACATGCACCCATACAGGTTCCACATCTTCTGCATCTGGTCGGATTTGCCATTGGAGTCCCTTTTTCATCATCATCAAGGGCACCAAAGGGACACTCAACCGTACAGCGTTTACACTGGGTGCATCTCTGGAAGAAAAAGTCCGGATACGTCATATCACCTGATCTTGGATGAACAGACATTCCGCGGTTAGCACTTTCAATACACTGGATAGCTTTCAAGGCAGCCCCTGTCGCATCTTCCATGGATTCTTCAATGGTCATGGCCTTTCTTACGGCACCGGCAGCATAAATACCGGTTCTCTGGGTTTCATAGGGAAAGCAGATATAGTTGGAGTCTGCATATTGACCAAAAATATCGTTATCTCTGAATCCCGGACCCTGTCTGTACGCAAGATTGATAACAGGATCATCAGCAGTGACGGGAACCATACCGCCGGCCACAACAACCATGTCGGCTTTAATGGCAAGGTTTTCTCCTAAGAGTGTATTGGTGGCAGTGACTGCAAGTCCATTGCCCTGCTGGACAACTTCTGTGACCGCACCCTTGGTCATGAAAATACCATCTTCCTGCTGCATGCTTTTGTAAAAATATTCCTGAAGTCCGGGAGTCCTCATATGCTGGTAAATGATATACGCCTTACCATCAGAGTAATCTTCTCTGACATATTTGGCTTGTTTTAAGGCCACCTGACTGGTAACAGAGCCACAATATTCAAAATCAGCATCATCTTCATCCTTGCCCGGGGACTGGATGAATACGACGTCCTTAGCTTCTTTTCCGTCAGAAGGTCTGACAATTCTGCCGTTGGCAGCAATTTTTTCAAACTCGTCATTGGTCACAACATCGGCAAGATCAAGGCCAAGATGTGCAAGCTCTTCTCCTTCAAGAACAGCAGGTCGCCAACCCGCAGCCAGAATGATTGCGCCATAGAGTTCTCCGTCAGGGTCAAGCTGAAGGATATCTTCTCTACCTTCATTGTATTCAAGGTATTTGGCGTGGGCATCTTCTACGGTCAGATCTTT
>JAGLFI010000219.1 GCA_023144585.1 Desulfobacula sp.
ACCCCATTACTCCTTCCACTGAAATCCTTGAACATCTTGCAGCAAGACTTCCTCAAAATGGAGGAAAATTTATCCAGATGGAAGATGAAATTGCATCAATGGGTGCAATCATTGGTGCTTCACTCACAGGTGACAAGGTAATGACCGCTACATCCGGACCGGGATTCTCCCTTAAACAGGAAGCCTTGGGGTACGCCTGTATGGCAGAAATTCCCTGTGTCATTGTCAATGTACAGCGCGGTGGTCCTTCAACAGGCAACCCTACCCACGTTAGCCAGGGAGATGTAAACCAGGTAAGATGGGGAACTCACGGAGATCATGCCATCATCGCACTCACGGCATCCAACCATCAGGATGTGTTCAAAATTACGGTTAAAGCCTTTAACCTGGCTGAAACCTATCGAACCCCGGTGGTCATCCTGCTGGATGAAATCATCGGCCATATGCGCGAAAAGCTTGTGCTTCCGGAACCGGGCGAAATCCCGGTAGTAGACCGCCTTAGAACTTCCGTTAAAAAAGGGATTGACTATCACCCCTATCTTCCAAGAGAGGATGGCAGGCTTCCCATGTCGGATTTCGGTGCTGAACACCGGTATAATGTCACAGGCCTCTTCCACGATATGTGGGGATTTCCAAACAATAATCCAGCAGTTGTCAAAGGGCTTTTACGGCATCTTGTGGATAAAATAGAAAACAATGTTAACAATATCAATATGTATAAGGAATACTGGCTGGATGATGCGGAATATATTCTGATCTCTTATGGATCATCTGCCAGATCCGCCATTCACCTGGCAAAAAACCGGAGATCAAGAGGCATTAAAATAGGTGTGCTTGAGCTGCAAACCCTTTGGCCCTTCCCCACTGACATGATCAGGGAAAAATGTGCCGGTGCCAAATCCATTATTGTGGTTGAAATGAATATGGGACAGATTGTCACACAGGTTAAAAATGCAGTTGACAACCCACATAATGTTTTTCTTGCCAACAGGATTGACGGAGAATTGATCTCACCAACCGACATCAAAACTCTTTTGAGAATGATCCAGGGGAAAGGGGTATAACATGACAAAACAAGCATTTAATTTTAAAGACTATATTCGGCCACGATTTTTCCCTCATATGTGGTGTCTCGGCTGCGGCCACGGCATTGTTCTGGGATCTTTATTGCGTGCTGTTCATGAACTGGGCCTTGATAAAAATGAAATCGTCATAACCTCAGGCATTGGCTGTTCATCCAGGATTTCAGGATATGTTGATTTTCACTCCCTGCATACCATCCATGGACGGGCACTTTCTTTTGCCACAGGGGTTAAACTTTCCAAGCCTGGTTTAAAAGCTATTGTTCCCATGGGTGACGGCGATGCCCTTGCCATTGGTGGCAATCATTTTATCCATGCGGCCAGGAGAAACATTGATATCACAGCCATTGTCATGAACAACAGGATTTACGGTATGACCGGCGGGCAGTTTTCTCCCTTGTCCGGCCGTGGTAAAAAAGCGACAACTGCACCCTATTCAACCATTGACAGAAATTTTGACGTGGTTGAGCTTGCCAAAAGTGCCGGTGCAACCTTTGTAGCAAGGTCCACGGTATTTCATGCCAACGAATGCAAAGACCTTCTTAAAAAAGGCATCTCCCACAAAGGATTTTCCGTTGTAGAGATCCTGACGCAATGTCCGACCTATTACGGACGAAAAAACAAGGAAGGAGACGCTGTCCAGATGTTGGAAAGTTATAAAACCAATACAGCAAAAATCGGATCCAAGAAACTGGAAAAGAATCCCGATTTGATCCAAAGAGGAATTTTTGTTGAGAATACGGATGTTCCTGAATACTGTGAGGCATATGATGAAATTATCAAAACAGCAATGAAAGGAAAAGCATAATGCAACGATCAAGATTAGTTTTTTCAGGCTCAGGGGGCCAAGGCGTCATAACAGCCGCAATCATCCTTGCCAAGGCTGCAGCGATCTATGACAATAAAAATGCCATCCAGTCACAGAGCTATGGTGCTGCCGCAAGGGGTGGTTCCACCAGAAGTGATATCATCATCGATGATTCTGAAATATATTTCCCCAAAGTAATCCAGCCCAATATCCTGGTCAGCCTGACCCAGGAAAGCTATAATAAATTCTCCAGTATCATCCGGCCCGGTGGCCTGCTTTTAGTAGATTCAAAATATGTCACTATTGGGAAAAAAGTGGATGCCAAACATATCGCTCTTCCCATGTATGATACTGTAATGAAAGAAATCGGCAAACCCATTGTATTTAATATCTGCATGCTGGGGGCACTGATTAGTATATCCGGGTTAATCAAGCCTGCATCCATTCTGCAAGTTCTTGAAACCACCATTCCTGAAGATTTTATGGAAATGAATAAAAAAGCCCTGGATCTGGGCATGGCAATGGGTAAAAAAGAAAAATATTAGTCACACAAAAAAAGACATGTTAAAATATAACAAAGTCTGCTGCAATATTATTGCAGCAGACTTTGTTACGTTTAATCGTCTTTTGAAGTTGATGTTAAGGGACTGGCTGCTGGAAAAAGGTCTTCCAGGTTCAGTCCTTTAATTTTCTTTAAACAATCTTCCAATGATTTTTGTTCATCAACACCTGCCCCCTGATGTTCCGGTTTTGCCACAATATTGACCAGGTTTGGTACTGCAATAAACTTATCTGCCAAATTTCCCTGAATTTTCTGATGCACATCTATATAAATCATTCTCCCGTTTCTAATCAGATTATACCGTGAAACCTTTGTCAGAATATCATTTTGCTGAAGATCCATTTTTTTCTCCTTTTACATGTGACCTTCAGGTTATGTTTTTTTGAGAATTTACATATTGTCATCTTCTTTTCAAGGGTTTTGTTTTACTTTGGCTTTGAAAACAGTTATTTTTTTGTGATACGCTGTTTTAAATTTCATTATAAATTGAGCCTCTTGCAGAAATAAATAATAATTTACATTTTTTTATTTTTACAAGGCTTAATAATTGATGCAAAGCTGTTACCATGGTATATTTCAATTGTTTAATCACCACAAAAAAATAACTGAGCCAAGGAAGCAGCTTTATGAGAAAATTATCACAAATTT
>JAGLFI010000022.1 GCA_023144585.1 Desulfobacula sp.
TTTATATATTTAGACCATGGGGGAAATTTTGGACTATTTGATTCGGTAACAGCCTGTCGAAAGGTGTGGTGGTCCCCCACATCACCTATGCGGCTTGTGGCATGGATGCCCTTTACGATTATACCGAAGGAATCATGGATCTGATGCTGGCCGATCCGGCCATTAAGGATTACTACGGAAAACCGGAAATGATATTTTTCGGACCCGACGAAGGCACAGCCCCCTTCATGGACGCAGTGGCCTTAAGGGCCAAAGAAAGAGGGTATGCATACTGGCGGACCATCACCACGGGCAAAAGCTTCGGTATTCCCCATGACACATACGGGTGCCTTACAAACGGGGGTCATTTCGGCTTGATTCCTTTTGGTGAATCGGGCACCGAACTTCAGATCAATGGAAAACGACTGGCCCTGACAACAGATATGGAAGAAATTTACAACCATATTGGAGGGTGGCGGGTGGAGATCTCCGGCATGACCACCACCAGTGTCATGGCGACCTTCAGGACCCTGACTCAATATTACGGTGAAAAAGAAGAAAACCTGAACCTGCTGATGACCGGCGGTCCGGATGGTGACCTGGGAAGCAATGAAATCCAGTGCTACAAAGGCAAAATATGTCTGATCATAGACGGGGGGTCCATTTTGTTTGACCCGGACGGGCTGGATAAAAAAGAGTTGATGAAAATCGCGTTCATGCGCCACACCTCCCCCAGGGCCAACTCCCTGGCCTTTCCGGCCGACAAGCTGGGTCCAAAGGGCTTCCAGGTGCCTCTTAATGGAAAGAACATCACCCTTCCCGACGGGACCTGGATTGAGGACGGTGCCATGTTCCATCGAAATTTCATCACAGATACTGCCAATCGTAAATACATTGAACAGGCAGATAGCAAGGCTTTTATTCCTTGCGGCGGATTCAAGGACGCCATCAACCGCGACAATGTAAAGGATTTCACAGGGCTGTTTAAAGAGCTTCATTTTATTGTTGAAGGGGCCAATGTATTTTTTGACGATGCCTCAAGGCGGTATATTGCAGCCTCTACCCCTATTAAACAGATCAAGGACAGTTCCGCCAACAAGGGCGGCGTTTTCTCTTCTGCCATTGCCGAGGTGCTGACGGCCTTTTTATTTGAAGATGATTATGAAAAGCGGTTGCTGGAAGATGGTTCAACCCGCTGGGCTCTGATTGGGGATATCATCTCCCTTGTAAATAAAATTGCCTGTGTTGAAACACAGATGCTGATCAATATCCATGAGGCGGATCCAAAAGTGCCGATGTTTGTCTTGTCTGAAACAACAAGCGAACAAATTTTTGCATTTCAGGAAATTGTTGAGAAGAATATGGATACTGTCTTGGGAGATAAAGATCTGCTGTGGCATGTGATGGAATCATATATTTCAAAGGTGCTTGTGGAAAAATTGGGCCGGTCTGCAATCTTAAATATTATGAATGCCGACAAATTGATACCATACCGGAATGCCATTATCAGCAAGAAACTGGCCTCCCTATCGTTTTATAAAAACGGACTGGATTGGGAATCATTTTCAGAAGAAGCCTTGGTAGATTTTCAAGGAACCATGACTTCATTGTTTTCTTAAAACTGGTATATAAATCAAAACAGAACAGCTGGCGGGCATCATGATCTGGGAAATCATTCCTGATGCCCCCCCCCCAAGTCAATAAAAATATTCATAACAAGATTTTTGCATAAAAGATACCATAATATATGGTATATGATGCTTTTTAAATTTTAAATTCAATTTTATAACCCTGTAAAAGCAATGCAGGACATTTTTTCATATACTCCGGCATAGGAAAAATTATTGCTTGCACTATTTTTTAAATTTGTGTATTATGAATTTTTTGATTTTCCTGGTCGGTGATCCCGGCCTTTTTTTTTAAGGAACCTTTATGTCCCAGAAAAATTTACCCTTGACCGGGTTTAACGAAATGAATTTAAGCCCCTCTGTATTTTCTGTATTGCAGGATGTGGGCTATGACACCCCCACGCCGATCCAGACGTTGACGATTCCCCATTTGATCCAGGGAAAGGATATGTTGGGACAGGCCCGGACCGGTACCGGCAAGACCGCAGCTTTTGCAATGCCTTTGCTGTCCCGGATTGACCTTGATAATAAACGGCCCCAGGTGTTGGTGCTGACCCCCACCCGGGAACTGGCCATCCAGGTAGCCGAATCCTTCACGACATATGGTGCAAGGATGAAAGGCCTGAATGTATTGTCCGTGTATGGGGGCCAGAGTTACGGGGTCCAGCTGAATCAACTTAGGAGAGGTGTTCATGTGGTAGTGGGAACACCCGGTCGGCTTATGGATCATATGCGGAAAAAAACCGTTTCCTTTGCTGATCTTTTTTGTGTGGTATTGGATGAAGCAGATGAAATGCTTCACATGGGCTTTATTGATGATGTGGAATGGATACTGGACAGAACCCCGGATGATTCACAGACCGCCCTTTTTTCAGCCACCATACCAAGGCCTATCCGGAAGATTGCCCAAAAATATCTGACAAACCCAAAAGAAATCATTGTCAAACCGGACACCACAGAGCTTAGAACCATTAACCAGCAATACTGGATGGTCAAAGGGGCTAAAAAGGCCCAGGCCCTGGTCCGGATTCTGGAGGCTGTTTCCTTTGACGGGGTAATCGTGTTTACCAAAACAAAAACCGCCACTCTTGATGTGGCGAAAACCCTTGAAGATAAAGGATTCAAGGCCGAGGCCCTGAATGGGGATATTGCCCAGAATGCCAGGGAGCGGACCATTCGCCGGTTGAAAAATGGTTATATCGACATCCTGGTGGCTACGGATGTGGCAGCCCGGGGTCTGGATGTGGACCGGATCTCCCATGTGATCAATTATGATATGCCCCCCAAGGTGGAACCCTATATCCACAGAATCGGCAGAACCGGCAGGGCTGGTCGTACGGGAGAAGCCATCCTGTTCGTGAACCGGAATGAGCGCTGGATGTTGAGGGTGATAGAAAAAACCACAAAACAAAAGATCAGAGAAATCACTCTGCCCTCCAATAAGGCCATCAATAAAAAACGGGTGGCCAACTTTAAACACTCCATCACTAAGGCACTTGCATCAGAAGACTTAAGTGTTTTTACAAAATTGATCGAGGGATATGCCCTGGAACAGGATATCCCTGTCACCCAGGTTGCAGCAGCCCTTGCCAAGTTGGCCCATGGGGACACCCCCTTCCTTTTGCCGGCCCATAAAGAGAAAAAAGAAGCAAAAGCTAAAACTATTAGAAAAGATCGGCCGGTTCGGGAAAATTTTTCTGATAAAAAACAATTGTCTGCAAAAAAGCAAAAATCCAAACACATGGAAAGAACATTTTTCCCAAAAGAAACGAACGTCATTCCCATAGAAAAGGGTATGGAACGGTACCGAATTGAGGTGGGTCGGTGCCATGGAGTCCAGGCAGGCAATATTGTGGGGGCGATTGCAAATGAAGCCGGTCTTGAGAGCAAATACATCGGAAACATTAACATCAACCATGAATTTTCTCTTGTGGATCTTCCCTTTGGCATGCCAAAGGAAACTTTCAGGCTATTGGAAAAGACCTGGGTGAGGTCCCGGCAGATGGCGATTTCAAAGTGCGCTTGAAAAATAAAACCAAAGAAAGGTGCAGGCTGTTATTGCCTTGAATAAAAAACAAGACAGAGAATCAAAAATAATACCCAACCGGGATCTTCTCCTCCCATATGCTGTTCCGTATTTTGCATATGTCGGGATTGCATCATTGAGCCAGGACAGAGTTCCCGTTGAAATTAATTATATCCTGAAAATTATTATTGTTCCCTGTCTTTTATACTGGGCCTGGAAATGGTATGCCCCCATCACTGGCCCAAAGAAACCAATTGGATCTATTCTTTACGGGATTATTTTTGGAATTGCCGGTCTTGTTATCTAGTGTCTGTGTATGGTTCCTTTTTTTGACTATTCAAGCGACCCATGGACCCAGACAGAATTTTTATTAAAACTTTTTACTGCTTCATTAATTGTGCCGGTGTTTGAGGAATTATTTATCCGGGGTTATATACTAAGATTTGCGTTTCAATGGAATGTTAACCGGCAAAACAATAAAATTGATTCACCTCTAAATGAAACACTGGATCATAATAGTATCAATGATGTTAAACCGGGAGCCTGGAGCTTGATGGCCATCGGGATTTCAACCATTGCATTTACAGCAGGCCACATGCCGGTTCAGTGGCTGGCTGCTGTTGTTTACAGTATACTGATATCCATTCTATAGATCATAAGAAAAGATCTTTTGTCCTGCATGGTCGCACATGGGATAACAAATTTTACCCTGGCTTTATATATCTATTTCACCGGTCAATGGGGGCTTTGGTAAGGGTTATAAAATAAGTTAAGGCGACTCGTCATTAAATATTTCATCGGAGAGGATGACTGCCTCTGCGACTTCGCGGATAGATTTTCTTGAATCCATACTGTTGTTTCGTATCCAGCCATAGGCTGCATCACCGGTCATTTGACGGTTATGCATGAGAATTTCCTTGGCCTGTTCTATCTTTTTACGGGCTTCCAATTTCTCTTGTATCACACGGGTTTTAACCATTAGTTCCGTATTGACAATGGCGATGGCAGATTGATTGGCAATCGCCCTTAACAGATTGACTTCCGTATCGGGAAAATCATGGGGTTCGGCTGTAAAACAGTTTAACACCCCAATGACTTTTTCGTCTTTTGTTTTTAAAGGAATTCCGACCATGGAGACAAGGCCCAGCTTTTTAGCCATCTCTTTTTCTTTGAATCGATCGCTTTCTAAAACATCCTTTAGGATCAAGGGCTTTTTATGGGTCACCACATAGCCCACAACGCCTTCATCCAGATTAAGTGCCCGGTTTTTGATATAGTCCGGCGAAATGGACTGGGTTGCCTTTAGGCGTATCTTGGGTGGTTTTTCATCTTCATTGACAAGCCACAGGGAACAAATTTCAACACCGGTTACCTTGGCGGTTACCATGACAATCAGCTTTAAAAGGTCTTCAATAAAGAGATCCGATGTGATTGCCCGGCTGATGTCGGTGAGTGCTTTTATATAGCCGTCATATGTCGCTTGTTTTTCCATAATCCTCTTATATTAATCAGAAATTATAATTCATCGTCAATAGAAAAATAATATTTTCCATTTTTTTTAAATTTTCTACAAAGCTGGATTGGGGATTAAATCCCATATTCCGCAAGGGCATGCGCCTTTGCAGAACCCGCAGCCGATACAGAGATCCGGGTCTACTTTATATTCAAAATTATTTTTACCTGTTTCAACTCTTTCAATGGCTCCTTCAGGACAGATTGCCACACAGATGCCGCAGTCCCTGCATTTCCCACAGGAGGCACAATCCGCTCCGCAATCAGTCAGATTGTCAGCAATATTCTTTGGATCGTAGTATTCAAGACTGATCCGCTGCTTGTCAATTTGCGGCAGAATGTCTCCAAGACCAGGACTTTTTCCTGCAATGATCCGGTCGATGCTTTCAGCCGCTCTTTTTCCCGCCCCAATGGCATCTGTGATAAGGCCCGGGCCTGCAACATCCCCAATGGCAAATACCCTTGGATCTGAAGTCCGGCTGAATTGATCAACTGTGACAAATCCATTTTCAATAGCAATGGAGTTATCAAGAAAATCAAGATCAGGGATATCCCCGATGGAGATCACGACAGTATCTGCTTTCAAAACCTCACCATCTTGAAGTACTACACTTTTTTTTGTAATTTTTTTTGTGAAGCAGGGCCATCTGAATAAGGCACCAATGTCTTGGGCATCCTCTTTTTCTTTGCCAAAGGCAGCGGGTTTTTGCACATCAATCATGGTGATCTCTCTGGCACCCAGACGATGGGCTTCTGTGGCGACATCACATCCCACGTTTCCGGCGCCGATAATTATCACTCTCTTCCCTGGTTTTGCTTTATTTTTTTTTGATTCTGTCAGAAAATCATTGGCAAAAACGGCTTTTTCAATGCCGGGGATGGGCAAAGATCTTGGTTTTTTAGCACCGGCTGCAATGATGGTAAAATCATAAGCATTTTCGATTTTTGAAAATTTTTTATAGTTGATTGCCTGGTTTAATTTGATATCCGGAATTAATTTTTTAACCCGTTTAAGCTCTGCATCAAGTGTCTCTTTTGGCACCCTTGAACCGGGAATAAGAGAAGAAATTTTGCCTCCAATGGTATCACCCGTATCAAACAAAACAGCCGTATGGCCTTTCAAAGTTAGATGCCATGCAGCAGAGATACCTCCGGGCCCTGCACCGATAACGGCAATTTTCTTTTTGCTTTTTTTCGCGGGTTTCGGCAGTTTGATATTTGCCCCGGCTTTGCCCAAAAGTTTTACATCAATGGGTGACATATAATTCAGGTTCCGGGTGCAGGATGCCATACAGGGGCTGGGACAGAGGTATCCGCAGACCGTTGCCGGAAACGGAGTGTATTCAAGCCCCATGCTGATGGCTTCGTCAATATTATCCAGCCTGACCATATTCCATCTTTCCTGGACAGGAATGCCCGTAGGACAGGCAGCCTGGCAGGGCGCCATATATTTTCCTTCTTCCCATACAGGAATGTATCTTCTCAAATCGCCCCTGGTGATCAAGGCAATAGTGCCTTTCTGGGTTTCCTGGAGATCACCGATAAGACCTCCTTTACCCAGTTCCTTGTCCCAGACCTGTTCCCTGAACCAGGACATGGCTGGTTTCTCAGGGCCATCAGCTTTTTCCTGGGGAGACTTTGCTTCAAGAAGCTGCCATTGGGAACGCTTGGAAAATGATTTTAGCAGATTATTTTTATTAATCTTTTCCAGGAAAACACCCAGGTTAGTGAGAAGCCAGTTCCAGTCTTCATCAGGCAGGGGCGACAGTTTGGCATCTTTTTGTGAAAATTCCTGTACACTGCCCCTGACAAAGACTTTGCCCCCCACCATTCCCACAAGGGGTCTGTGGCCTAAGATCTGATCCTGCGGACCTGGGTCGTGACCGCAGATAACGGCGATCCCGCCAGCCATGAATTCACCAAAATAATCCCCTGCTGTTCCCATTATCCAGAGTTCAGGCGGATCAAATCTCGGATTTCTCTTGGTCATGGTCATACCCCGGGCGCCAATGGAACCGCCAATATAAACTTTACCCTGGGCCGCACCATTCATGACACCATTGGAGGTGTGGCCGTGAACAATAATCTGAGCACCTGCATTGAGCCATCCAATATCATCCGAAGCCGGTCCCATGACTTCGATCCGGGTATTTGCATTGCCCATGGATCCGGTTCTCTGGCCGGACTGGCCTGTAATCCGGATATAGGTTTTTTCAACTCCGGTATCCCAGAGCCTTCCGCCAATACCATGTTGTCCGAACCCCTCAACTTCAATGCTTCTGCGACCGTTTTTTATATGCCGGTGAATGATTTCTTCCAACACCCTGGAAGAAATTCTTTTACCCTCTTTTTTACCGGATATTTTAATAAATGTATCTCTATTTGTTTTTGTCATTGTTCACACCTTCCTATACCACATACTTTATACTGAGGCGTTCTGCTGCCGCATGATCATCAATACCAAGGGCATCAGACATCCCGATGGGAAGGGATGTTGAGCGTCCGAGCGGGGCCACAATTTTTTTAAGCTCAGTATCAAAGGAAATAAAAAGATCCACGATTCTCTGTGCCACGTCTTCAGGGTCAAGCCTCCTGTAAAGCCTTGGATCCTGGGAGGTGATGCCTTTGGGACAGATGCCCACATTGCAGACATTGCAACGGTCTTCTTCCGTGCCCACGCATCCGGCAGCCGCCTGCATGACATATTTGCCCACCTGGACACCGCTGGCACCCAGCATGATCAAAGCTGCTGCATTGGCAGCAAGATTCCCGTTTTTTCCGATCCCGCCACCGGCAAAGATGGGAATTTCATTTTGTTTTCCGATTTTGGTAAGATTCAGATAATTGTCCCTGATGCAGGAGGCTATGGGGTGCCCCATGTGATCCATGGAAACTGTATAGGCAGCCCCTGTACCCCCATCTTCGCCGTCAATGGCAAGTCCTGACGCATAATCATTACGGGTGAGATTGTTCAATACGGCGAGCGAAGTTGACGAGGCGGATATTTTCGGATAAACCGGCACCCTGAACCCCCAGGCCATGGACATGGACAAGATCATCTTTGCCACAGACTCTTCTATTGAATACTGGGTCTGATGGGTGGGCGGGCTTGGCAGGCTGATTCCCTGGGGAACCCCCCGGATGGCTGCAATGAGCCTGTTTACTTTATGCCACATCAAAAGGCCGCCATCACCGGGTTTAGCTCCCTGACCATATTTAATCTCAATGGCACAGGGGTCTTCTTTCATATGGGGGATGGCATGAATAATTTCATCCCATCCAAAATATCCCGAAGCAACCTGGAGAATCACATATTTTAAAAATCTGGATCTTAAGAGTCGTGGCGGACATCCGCCTTCTCCAGTCGATATACGGACGGGCATTCCAAGTTTTTCGTTCAGATAGGCAACCCCCATCTGAAGACCTTCCCACATGGTGGGAGAAAGCGCTCCAAAGGACATGCCGCCAATGATCAATGGATAGATTTCCCTGACCGGGGGAATCCAGCCCTTTTCCCTCAACCGTTTGATGTTTTCCCTGGGAGAGAGGACCCGGCCCAAAAGAGTTCTCATTTCAAATTCATGACGGCCTGCATCCAGCGCCGGGTCGGTAAGCATGGATATCCGGGTGAACTTGATTCTGTCCAATATGGATTGGGATGCATTCCGCCTGCCGCCGCGTCTTCTGGGAACACCGTGCTGGTTAATGTGAAACTTGAGGCGGTCCAGCCCGGGGTTTCTTACAGGAGAAATGGCATCATTGGGGCAGACCATGGTACACATGGCACAGCCGATACAGGCATTTTCCACACGGGTTTTCTGGTGGATGCCATAAAAGGTGTCATATTGGTTGGAATGGTTTTTATCAATTTCAATTGATGTCTTAATGACTCTTTTTTGGAATACATTAAGTTCAATGGCTTTGACAGGACAAACAGCGGTACACTGGCCGCACAGGGTGCATCTGTCATTGTTATAGTTAATCTGCCATGGCAGATCATTCAGACTTAAAGAGGAAGGTTCAAGGCTTCGGTTTGACGACATATTTTTACCTCCTGACGGTCAGGGCTGACAATTGCTGTATCAAGGTGCATGGGTTGGATATCTTTTGTTTTATCCCGGTCCGGGATGACGGCGTCAAGGCCGCAGATTTCAGAGGAAAATCCAAACATACCTGGTTTCCCGCCGACAACACCGGGGCGAAGTTTTTTTCTGTCCTGGGCCATGAACATGGAATGGTCCGGCAGCGTACCGATGATACAATTTGGACCATCAATAATAAGGGGTCTGCAGGTTCTTTTCAAATGGGATAGAAATTGGGCATCCGGGTGTTTTTGAAGATCATCTTCCTGCAAAGGCGTAATAACATGTTTATATGCATCAATTCCCAGATCAAGGCCAACCATTGAATAATGAAGAATATGGGCAAACACCTCGGAATCGGACTGATATCCCCTGTAGCCGGGGAAATCCCTTGATGTCAAAAAATCTTTGATGGGGATAAAGGCGGTATTTTCTCCATTGGTCATCGTACAGTATCCCTTTATAAAAAAGGGGTGGCAGGCATAGAGATCAATGGCATAATTCGTATTTTGTCTGCCCTGGGCCATGATGATACGGGCATTGAGTCCTTTTCGATCCAATTGCAGATAATCGGCCAATTGCATGGGATCTCCGATTTCCTTGATCATGATGGTGTCCGGCCAGAATGAGAAAACAATCATATCTCTTTTCTCTTCACCCATTTCACGGATTTGCAATCGCATCAACATCAGTCTTTTGGAAATCTCATCTGGTTCAAGATTGTCCCATCCTTCAGGCAGTTCATAGGCTCTGATCAGGTAGAGATCTCTTCTGGGAATTCCTTCAACCGGTTTTTTAGGTACTTTTAAAGAAATTTTGTATTTGGTCAAAAACCCCTGGTCCATCATAAAAAGATCCAG
>JAGLFI010000220.1 GCA_023144585.1 Desulfobacula sp.
GCTAATCTTCCTTCTGCCACAATTGGAGGAGCCATTGTTTTGGCAATCGGCATCGGGATTCAGAATTTTCCTGAGGGTACTGCCGTATCAATACCATTGAGAAGAGAAGGAATGAGTAAAAGCAAAAGTTTTTTCATGGGACAGGCGTCGGGTATAGTTGAACCCATTGCCGGGGTATTCGGAGCTTTATTTGTCCTGAAAATACAAAATATTCTTCCATACGCTCTGTGTTTTGCAGCTGGAGCCATGCTTTTTGTTGTGGTGGAGGAACTCATACCGGAAGCCCAAAGAGACCCTGCACACGTCGACCTGGTAACAATGGCAACAATGACCGGATTTTCGGTAATGATGATTCTTGATGTAGCTTTGGGGTGATAGGAGAAAAATATCGGTTACATCAATAAAAATATTTTAACGGCTGTTGTGGCTGCAGAAAACGGAGACATCTTTGAACTGGAAGGCTATGGTGCAGCCGGCATGTCCGGCAACACGCCTGTTGTGTTGAAAAAAGAGCAGACCGTACCTATGCCCCATGGGAGTGAACTCATGATGCTGCCCCAAAGAAGGCCCGTTGTTTATAATATTGCAAAAAATCAGTTTGAAATTATTGAAGACAACCCGTTTGACCCGGGAGAAAAGATCTTCCCCGTTGCCGTATTCAACTCGCCGGGATATGTAAATCGGCATTTTTGTGCCTATGATGACGAGAACATCAAAAATCTTCTGCCGCTATTTTCTTATGGTGCGGTTGGATTCGGGAAAAAAAATTTCAGGTCTGCTGCCATTCTTGTGGACAAAGAACCCCGCCAGGATCTGAGACAAATGCCCCACAATGGCATTGTCAAAGGTGTCAAGCAGATGCAGGAAAAATATCCTGATAACCGCCTGATCCGACATCTTGAGACTTGTGCTTTACAATATGGCTGCCCTGCCGGGAAAAATTTTTTCCTTAAACGGTATGAAGCCCCACTTCCCACATCAACAGTCTGCAATGCCAATTGTCTTGGGTGTATCTCTCTTCAAATTCAAAATAACCTGTGTGCCTGCCAGGAGAGAATCAGTTTTACTCCAAGTCCTGAAGAAATCGCCCAGGTATCCCTTGAGCATATTTCCCATGTCAAAAAAGCGGTGGTCAGTTTTGGCCAGGGATGTGAAGGTGATCCCTTAACTGCTTTCAAAGCCATAGAACCTGCCATAAGGCTTATCCGTAAAAAAACAGATAAGGGTACCATCAACCTGAACACCAATGCAAGTTTGCCTCATCATGTTGAAAAGCTCTGCAGGGCCGGGCTTGATTCCATGAGGGTCAGCTTAAATTCCGTCAGAGAAAATTGCTATCAAGCCTATTTCAGGCCCAGTTCCTATCAATTTTCAGATGTCCTTAAAAGTATTCAGAAGGCAAAGCAGCAGGGAAAATTTGTTTCCATTAACTACCTTAACTGCCCGGGATTTACAGATTCAAAAAAAGAATTTACTGCATTAAAAGAATTCATTGGTATCTATAAGATTGATATGATCCAGTGGCGCAACTTAAACTTTGACCCTAAAAAATACTGTGAGCTTATGCTTAAAATTGAAGACTATGGCAGACCTTTAGGGATGGAAACCATCATTAAACAATTATCCAAATATTTTCCAAAATTGGTTCATGGATATTTTAATCCGCCCCTATTTTAATGCAGCCCTATTAAATCCAACAAGAGAACACCATGGAAAATAAAAAAATTATTATCATTGATGAAACCCTCAGAGAAGGCATGCAATACAGGGGAGTTGTCTTTTCACTTGAGCAAAGAAAGATTGTCCTTGAATTTCAGGAAAAATTAGGGGTTGATATCTGCCAGGCAGGCTATCCTCCAGCCCATGATTTTGAAGCCGATACAGTCAGAACACTTTGCCGGCATGCAAAAAAAAATACATATAACATCCGCATTGCTGCCCTGGGAAGGGCCAATATCCATGATGCCGATATCTTGCTTAACACCCATGTGAATGATCTGCATTTTCATCTGCATATTAAAAATAAAGTGACACAAGAAAAGTTAAATCAAATTCTTCATGATCTTTTAAAAATAATTGATTATATCAGAAAACAAAATTCCAATGCTGTGCTGTCCATTGCCATGCTTGATATCGGCAAATCTGATGATCCCATTTTAGAGCAATGTGTTTCGTTTTTAAGTCGTCATCATATAGATATACTTTCTTTACCTGATACCTCAGGGATGATGGCGCCCAACCAGGTCTTTGAAAAAATAGATAAACTTTCCTTTAAAACCGGACAGACAAATATCTCTATTCACTGCCACAATGATATGGGAATGGCCTCTGCCAATTCAGTGATGGGGATTCTGGCAGGCGGAAAGGTTCTTGAAGCTTCTGCCATGGGCATCGGAGAAAGAAACGGAATAGCAGACCTTTATACCACCGCAAAAACACTTCAGGACCAGGGCTTTGACATAAATCTTGATACAAATAATATCACCACATTTAAAGCCTATTATAGATATATTGATTCCATCATATATGAACAGACCCATGGTCATTTATTAACTGCCGATACCCCCGTATTTGGCGATGCTGTCAAGACTCATGTGGCCGGCACCCATGCAGGAGGAGAGTATGGGTTGGCATCAGAAGAACAATTCTTTCTAAATATTTTGTGCGGAAAAAATCTGGTAAAAAAATATCTGGACAACCATAACATTGATTATCCAGCGGGTATGCTCGATATCCTCACTTTGAACATCAAATCAAAAAGTGCTCAACTGAACCGCAGCCTGACCCGGCAGGACATCAAATCTATCATTTCTTCATTATCCGATTAAAAAACCTTTGCAAACCGATGGTGAAATTATGAATTTAAAGCCGTTCTATCCATAGTGATTTATAATCGAATAGTATAGTCCCCTTGATATTGTATTTTATTACTTCAAAATTAGGACTGAGATCAAAATTTTTGGGCGTTATCTCCCGGGTTCCCGAAAAGGTGTAACGATGAAACAGGAATAAGCTGCTAATAATAAAGAAATAAATATGATTTCTCTTGCAATTTTCCTCGTTACTTTATATATTATTGTAACGAGGAAAA
>JAGLFI010000221.1 GCA_023144585.1 Desulfobacula sp.
AAGCTCCTTGGAATTTGAATTTGTCTGAACCGTTGATACGCCTACCAAACCACCGTTTTTCATACTCTGATTTCCACTCCCTGACATACTTTTTTTATTCACTTCAACATTAAAAAATCATAAGCATGACAAAGTAAAAGTAAAGTTATGGAATATTAAAAATCAAATTGATTATCTATTGATTATGGCCATAATATTGGCTATACTATAAACGAATTTGCAGTAACCATAGTCTAAGGAGAAATAAAATGAAGTACCGCTATTCCATTTCAGAGGCAAAGAATCGCTTAACTTCTATTATTCATGGAGTTGAAGCCGGCGATTCCGCCCAGCTGACAAGACATGGAAAACCAGTCGCTGTTTTATTATCTTTAAATGAATACAAATCATTAAAACAAAAAAATAAGAATTTCTGGAAATCCCTGATATCTTTTCGACTATCCATGGATAAGGATGGGAACGACTTAGATGATTGTTTTGATCACTTGCGGGATACGTCCACTGGAAGGGGCTTTGAATTTTAATCATGTTTCTTCTCGATACAAATGTTATCTCTGAAATGATCAAGAAAAAACCAGACCCACGGATCATGGCTGAACTTGAACTTCATCAGAATAAAATTGTTACATCAGCCCCTGTCTGGCACGAGTTAAACTTCGGATGTAATAGACTTGCCTTGTCTAAAAAAAGAAAATAGATTGAGGCTTTTCTTGAAGAAATCATCAGTCAATCTCTTGAAATCCTGCCCTATGACAAAAAAGCTGCTGCCTGGCATGCCAAAAAACGCGCCAGGCTCTCGGCAAAAGGGTTGACACCCCCGTTTGTTGATGGACAAATTGCCAGTATCGCTTTTGTTAATAATCTGACACTTGTCACAAGAAACATCCGTGATTTTGAGCTTTTTTCAGATTTATCTGTTGAAAGCTGGCATCTTCCATATTAACTTGAAAACTTCATTTGATATCAAGTAAGTTATGAAACCAGATCAGATATACAGTCTTGCATATTCAAGCTGCCCCAATGACACCTTCATTTTCAAGGCTATTGCCAGGCAATTGATTGATCTTAAAGGGTATTCTTTTAACATCGTTCTCGAGGATGTGGAAACCCTGAACCAGAATGCCGATAAAGGTGTATATGATATTACCAAGCTATCTTTTGCAGCATTTGGCAGCCTCATGGATAAGTATGCTCTTTTAAGAACCGGATCTGCACTGGGGATGGGCTGCGGTCCTTTGATTATCTCTCTTGCCGGACGATCCATAGATGACAAAAGAAAGCCTGTGATTACTGTGCCGGGTCTTGGGACCACCGCCTATCATCTCTTCAGGTTTTATATGGATGATCTCTTTGCCGGCATGGACACGGACATTATTCCCATGTCGTTTGAAAAAGTCATGCCGGCTGTGATTGAAAAAAAGGTGGACTTTGGTGTGATTATCCATGAAGGGCGGTTTATTTATCAAACCATGGGACTTGAATTAAAGGCAGATCTTGGCCAATGGTGGGAAGAAAAAACATCCCTGCCCATTCCATTGGGCTGCATCGCTATTAAACGGGATATTAATCCTGCTATTGCATGCGATATCGAAAAACTGATCAGACAAAGTATTGACCATGCTTTTTTGCACCCAGACATGGCCTGTGATTATATCCAGGATTATGCCCAGGAGCTGGATGAAGAGGTGATCCAGCAGCATATCAAACTCTATGTAAATGATTTTTCAAAGGACATTGGGAAAGATGGAGAAGCTGCTGTCACCACCTTCTTTGAAAAGGCCAGGTCTTCAGGGTTAATTCAAAAATCAAGCCTACCTCTGTTTGCGTGCTGATATGAACGACAAAAAAACCACAGAAAAATATTTCATGGACAATATTGTCAAAACCATCTTTGATTATAATATGATCGATCAAAAGGATACGGTATTGGCAGCGGTTTCCGGTGGCCCGGATTCAGTAGCTCTTGTTTTGTCCCTGTTGGCCCTTAAAGAAAAACATACCTTGAAATTAGGCATTGCCCACTTGAACCACCTGTTGCGGGGAGAAGAATCTTTAAGGGACGAGACTTTTGTCAAAAAACTTGCTGATAAGCTGGCCCTGCCTTTTCATGACGGGCAAAAAGATGTAAAAGCTTATGCCAAAAAATATCGATTATCCATTGAAGAGGCAGGCCGGGAGGCCAGATATCATTTTTTAAACCAGATCACAAAAAATCATGGGTACACAAAAATTGCCCTGGGGCACAACAAAGACGACAATGCTGAAATGGTATTGATGAATCTGTTAAGGGGAGCCGGCCCCAAAGGACTTTCAGGAATACCGCCCATAAGGGACAACAGATATATCAGGCCTTTAATCCGGGTGTCTAAAGCTGAAATTCTTGCTTTCTTAAAGCGTAAAAAACAGGCATATGTATTTGATTCTTCAAATAAGGATATGAAATATTTAAGAAATAATATCAGATATAAGCTCATTCCTCATCTTCAGTCGGAATACAATCCCGAAATCATAGACGCTCTTGACAGGCTGAGCAATATATTAAAACAGGAAGAAGACTTCTGGGATGCTGAAACTAAATTACAATTTAATCATTGTTTGATCAAAGCGAATAACTCTTCTATTGTATTTTCAAAAACTCTGCTGTCAAACCTTCATCCGGCTTTGTTAAACCGGGTATTGAGAAGGGCCGTCAAACAGATAAAAAAAGATTTAAAGCGTATTTTCCTTACTCATATAAATGATATAATTGAATTTTGTTTTAATATATCCCCAGGCATCAGCCTGGACCTTCCCGGCCAGATCAGGGTTTACAAAAAAAATGATACCATTATTATCAAAAAAGAAGATAAACCTTTGCGGGAAATCGGGAAAAAAGAGAAACAATCAAGGCAGATAGCCCAAAAAAGACAAGGCAAAACAAGGCGGTAAAAGTCAAAAACTTTTTCTTGTATATTTAAATTTTGTGTTTATATATTTAGTTAGTTTTAAAATATAGTATAATTGGGTTTATAATAATAGAAAGGAAAAACCTTGAACCAATTTTATAAAAATATTTC
>JAGLFI010000222.1 GCA_023144585.1 Desulfobacula sp.
ACAAAGCCACATACTATTAAAAAAACAAAACAAAGCATTGACAAGCCGCCATATTCTTAGTTACTTAACACCATTTTAAGGAACCACTTTTGCTGAATAAACAATGAAACCCCAGACACTTTCCCAATATCTTTTGCAGGACTTGACCATAAAAAACCAAACCATCCACAACAGGATCGTACTTGCACCCATGGCAGGCCTTGGCCATATTGCCTTAAGACAGCTCATCTGTGAATTTGGTGGATTTGGTCTGCTGTTTACAGGAATGTGCAGCGCAAAGGCAGTTCCCCACGAAAGCCCTAATACCTCTCTGGTGTTTAAATGGCGGCAGGAGGAGCTTAAATACCTTGTCTGCCAGATCTTTGGACCTGACCCAAAAAGCATGGCAAAAGCTGCTGAACGAATAGAAAAAGAAGGTTTTTTCGGGGTTGATCTTAATTTTGGGTGTTCTGTGGCAGCCATCTGCAAAAAAGGTTGTGGTGCCGCTCTTTTAAAAGATCCTGATCTTTCATCAAAAATCGTAAAAGCCGTGAGAGACTCCGTATCAATCCCTGTTTTTGTAAAATTCAGAACCGGTTGGGATAACAACCCTCAATTTGCAGTAAATATGGCTAAAAGATTTGAAGATGCCGGAGCTGATGCACTCACATTTCACCCAAGAATTGCACCTGACAGAAGGAACCGGCCTCCCCAATGGGATGTCATAAAACTTGTCAGGCAGGCTGTTGACATCCCTGTTTTTGGTAATGGAAACCTTTTCCAAGAAAAAGATGGTATTAAAATGATCGATCAAACATCCTGCCAGGGGCTGTCTGTTGGCAGAATGGCTGTTGCAAGGCCCTGGCTGTTTTCCCAGTGGACAAAAGGATTTTCTCCGGGAGATGATATTTTTTTCAACACTGCCATGAGACTGACACAGATTCTTTTAGATCATTATGATGATCATTTTGCAGTTAAACTGTTTAAAAAATTTTCTCCTTATTTTTGTGCTAATTTCAAATTTGGCCATCAGATCCTGAAAAGACTGATCCATGCACAAACCATGAATGATATCAGGAACAATCTTGATTCAATATTTGAATCCAACCCTGAAACCCTTTCAAGACCCAACCTTAATTTGTTCTTGTGATACCCTGGTTTATGGAGACTGGTCCCGGTAGATTCGTTTCGGGATGGGTTTGTTTAACAGAACAGCCGTATGGATAAGCAGGCGTTCAACCGGAGTGAATTCAGAATATTCCTGGAGTACGTCAACGGCCAGTGCAGGTTCATCAGTAATAATACCATCAACACCAAACGATATCATGCGCGACATGGAGACCTGATCGTTCACAGTCCAGACAAAGACCTGTTTGCCGGCTTTATGGATGCGATGAATAAGTCCTGGTTTTGCCGTGGCCATATTGATCGCAAGACAATCCACGTCCAGATCAGACAACTTGCCGATTACCTTTGATGAAAGCAATCCAACAGGCCAGTCCGGGCGAAGTGCACGAAACTTTTTAATCCCATCATATTCCAGGGACATGATGGCAACTTCATTAACCATTTTCAGCCTTTCAACAATTTCCACAACCCGTTGCTCCAGTTGCTGATCATATCCATAGTACTTCAGCTCGATGAAAACGTGCGATTTGCCTCTTGCTTCTTCCAGAACTTCAGCCAGGGTCGGGACATGTTCACCAGAGAACTCAGGGGCAAACCAGCTGCCCACATCAATCTTCCGTATCTGTTCGAGCGTGCCGTTCCCAACCCTCATATTCACACCCGCAAGCTTCATAAAGTCACTGTCATGGATCACCACAATGGCTCCATCACGGCTTTCCTGGACATCAATCTCGATCCAGTCAGTGCCGTCCTTTATGGCCTGACGTATTGACGCGATGGTATTCTCAGGCGCCTTTCCGGCTGCACCGCGATGGGCAATGATACAGATATCCTCGTCCATCTGAACACCCTCCAGAAGTGTGTTTCCGACTATCATGGCAACTGCTGTGCCCACAATAAGCATAAATCAGAACAAGGGGGCTGTCCTGTATTTTTTTCTGTGTTGCTTTAGACTTGTAAAATCACTTATACTGATGTTGGCTCCAGAGCGTGTATAAACGATAATCAATAGTGTTGCAAAACTTCCTGAGCTAACCGTTGTGAGCAGAACATTAACCAGCGCCCACAAGGTTACAAGCCCTCCAAGTACTGGAACAAGCCAGGCAATTGAATCCAGGAACAGAGGCACCAGCGCTGAACCCAAAAATTGAATAATACCGAACACGACCATACTGAGAAGGGCTGTTGCAAGTGCCCAGGTTCCAAGAGTGAAAAACAATACCTGCTTGTGTCCCTGTGTAAGTTCTTCGCTCCTGCCAAAGGCATGAACGCAGGAAACATGGCTGAACAATACCAGCGGAAGTGCAAAGGACCAGGCAAGAAGTTTGCGGATAAACACCACAAGCATGAAAAACAGCAGGAATCCTATGGCCGTTGCTGCAACCAGAAAAACGGGTGGTTTTACTGCCAGATAATAATTGATATCATAGTCTGTAATCAAAAACCAGGCAACAGCCCCGCTGACTGCCAGAAATGGAAGTGTAATCAGCAGCACACGCATCACCAGATGAAAAGCGAACAGAAAGATATTTCTCGCCCTCTTAACTGTGAAATACAGAGCGGATATTATCTTCACGTGCTTGCTCTGAAGAGCTGCAAGACAAATGGCCATCAGGGAAGCCTGCTCAAAGACCAGGATGGTAATCATAAGGGCGGCAAACAGTATAAATGCAATCATGCCTGTTGGTGTCAGAAAAAAATAGGCGATATCCAGATCTGAAAGTACAGATTGCCCGGAAAGACCCAGCAGAAACCGGCCGACAAGGCCTGCTAAAGGTGCAAACAACACAACACCAAATGCTATATAGCTAAGATGTATTGTAAAAATTTGTCCTATACTTTTTCGAAGGACTTTTACCAGTTCATGCCAAATTGTGGATATGTCGTTTTTCATAATATTAATTGATAACTTTTGAGCCTCTTGCAGAAATAAATAATAATT
>JAGLFI010000223.1 GCA_023144585.1 Desulfobacula sp.
GAGGATACAGTGTAAATCAGGTTATCCCCTCTCCTATTTTGGGTCCTAAAGGGAACAGAGAGTATATTATCTCTTTAAATTATAAAGAATCTTAAAATAACACTATTAATTTTATTTAAATTCGATTATTTAAATATAACTTTTTATTAATTGTTTATAAGGAGCAGTAATGAGCGAAGAAATTAAAACCATGAGAAATGTGGCTCTGGCTGGCCATGGAGGTGCAGGCAAGACTACCCTTGCTGAGGCTATGCTATTTAAAGCCGGAGTTACCAAGCGTCTTGGAAAAGTTGAAGAAGGCAATACCGTCATGGATTTTCAGCCTGAAGAAACCAGGAAACAGCAAAGTATTAGTACATCATTTATTAAGTATACACATAATAAACATACAATTACTTTGCTGGACACTCCCGGGGACCAAAATTTTTTCTCTGCTTCTAAAACATGCTTTCCAGTTGCAGACTGCATGGCATTTGTGATTGACGGCGTTGGCGGACCTTCTGCCATGACCGAAGAAGCTGCTGCCAGTGCATTGGAATATAATTTACCCGGATTTGTTATTGTGAATAAATTGGACCGGGAAAGATCGGATTTTTCAACCTGTATTACGGCCTGCAAAACAGCACTTAAAAAGAAAATTGTTCCTATTTATTATCCCATTGGTTCTGAAAATGACTTTAAAGGATTTGTGAATGTTATTTCAGGCCAGGCCTTTGAATATGATGCAGAAGGGAAACCAGGCAAGATTGATGTTCCTTCTGATTTGTCAGATGACATTGAAATGGCAAAAGAAGAATTTATTGAGAATGTAGCTGAACTTAATGATGATCTTCTTGAAAAATATCTAGAAGGTGAAGAAATTACTGAAGATGAACTCAAGGCAGCATTCAGACAGGGGATTTTAGATGCCGAGTTCTATCCGGCCATTTGCTGTTCCGCCACAAAAATGATCGGTGTTGATACCATTTCTGATATTATCAATGATTATATGCCGTCTCCCCTTGACAGAGGAGATTGGATTGCTAAAGATGTCAAAGGTGAAGATGTTATTGTTTTTCCAGATCCGGATGCAGAGTTTTGCGGTTTTGTTTTCAACACCATTGTCGATCCATATGCAGGAAGACTTTCTCTGTTCCGCGTGATTTCAGGAACTCTTGGTAAAGAAGGTAATATTGTTAATACAACAAAGGACACAAAAGAACGTTTTTCACAACTTCTTGAAATTGCGGGTAAGGAACAAAAAACCATAACCGGTGCTCTTCCGGGATCTATTGTCGCAGTGGCAAAACTTAAAAGCACCTTGACCGGTGATACGCTGACGGGTGGAAAAGATATCCAGATTCATGGCCCGAAGCCTTTGTCACCGGTTATTTCTTTTGCTATTTCGCCTAAAGAAAAAAATGATGAAGATAAAATCCATGAAGCTGTCAGAAAAATTCTCGAAGAAGATACAGGGCTTCAACTTCACCGTAATGAAGAAACCAAACAGACTATACTGTCCGGCAGAGGTCTTGTTCATATAGAAGTAACTGCTGAAAAAATTCAAAGAAAATTTAATGTAGGCATGGATATTGCAACACCAAAGGTGGCCTATCGGGAAACATTTAAGAAAAAAATTCGTGTTCAGGGAAAGCATAAAAAACAGTCTGGCGGGCATGGGCAGTATGGTGACTGCTGGATCGTTCTTGAACCACTTCCCAAAGGTAGAGGCTTTGAGTTTGTAGATAAAATTGTCGGTGGGGTTATCCCTAAAAATTATATTCCAGCCGTCGAAACGGGCATCAAAGAAACGTCAAAAACAGGCATACTTGCAGGATTCCCCTGTGTAGATTTCAGGACAACCCTTGATTTTGGATCCTATCATTCTGTTGACTCTTCTGAAATGGCGTTTAAACTGGCAGGATCACTGGCTTTTAAAAATGCTGCAAAAGATGCAAAAGCGGTTCTGCTTGAACCTGTCATGAAAATTGCCGTGAAAATTCCAGATGATAGTACCGGTGATATTATGGGTGATCTTAATTCCCGCCGTGGTAGGGTTCTCGGAATGGATTCCGAAGACGATCAACAAATTATTAATGCCCTGGTTCCCATGGCTGAAATACTGCGATATGCACCGGATTTAAGTTCTATGACGGGTGGCCGAGGAACATTTACAATGGAATTTGAACAATACGATGAAGTTCCGTGTGATATGGCAAAAAAAATCATTGAAAGGGTAAATGCCGAGAAATAAATAAACCCTGAAAATAATAACCCGGGTCAGTTGAGTATAATATTTTAACTGACCCGGGTTTATTGTTGGCTTAATTTGCAAATAATATTAAAAAGATTTTGCCTTGTCTCTTCAATGGATAAATCTTTAAAACTATTGTATGGAATCGGTTGTCCAATATTAACTTTTACCTTTCCAGGCCTTAAAATTAAACTGGATTTGTGATGAAAAGAAAACAGACCATTTATCGCAAAGGGTAAAATATCAGCCTTGGCACCTTTGGCTAAATGAAACGGGCCTTTTTTAAAGGGTGCCATGTTTCCTGTAAGCGTTCTGTGTCCTTCAGGCAATATGGCGATACTCATCTTGGACAAGAGTGTTTTTTTGCCATTGCAAGGCTTAAAACCGCCTTTTTAATATTGTTTCTTTCTATGGGAATGCACCCCCATTTACGAATCAAATATCCCCAGACAGACAAAGAAAAATGATAGGCCGCCTCCACTGCCACAAAGCATAGAGGAATAGCCACCGGGATAACAATAAGATCAAAAAGACTTTGATGGTTTCCCATGATCAGGTAAGTTTTATCAGACTGGATATATTCCCTGCCGGTTACAACAAGCTTTATTCCCATTAATTTGATTAAAATACCAAACAAAGATTTCGCAATGCTGAATGTTGTTTTTTGGGATAAAAAAAACAGGCAAAAAACAAGAATAAGAAATGAAAATATAAAAAAAGTCCGCCAATGATCCACAGTCCTATTGAAGTTATTTTTTCCAAGGTAAAAATCCTACCCCGGAGGGGCAGGCTTTGGGTTAAGCCCAGAGGGCAT
>JAGLFI010000224.1 GCA_023144585.1 Desulfobacula sp.
ATATATCCGGCAGTATAAAAGAGCTGTATGAACTTGTCTGCGATAAGCTGCTGAGCACTCATCAGCGGAAGAATATTTTCACATTTTTCACAAATTTTTTTCCCCCCAGGTTTTTTATACTCTATAGGTCACACATTAAAATAAAGGAAAAAGAAAAAGAGAATATTGAATACCACTATAATGTTCCCAGTGACTTTTATCGATTGTTTTTAGGGGAAACAATGGGATATACCTGTGGGTATTATGCAAGTGAAAATGCAACAATGGATAATGCCCAGATTGAAAAAATGGATATTATCTGTAAGAAGTTAAGATTAAAAAAGGGAGAAAAACTTCTCGATATAGGGTGTGGATGGGGAAAATTTGCTGTTTATGCAGCAAAACATTATAATGTGAGTGTCACCGGAATTACCTTGAGCTTAGAACAAAAAAAATATGCTGAAACCCAGATAAAAAATAAGGGTCTTTCCCACCAAATAAACATAAAAATTTTAAATTACAGGGATCTTGGCATTGAAGTATTCGATAAAATTTCATGTGTGGGAATGTCGGAACACGTGGGAAAAGCCAATATGCTCAATTTTTTTAAAACCGTTCACAAAAGCCTTAAAAAAGGCGGACTTTTTATGCAGCATACCATCACCACCAATACCAGAAGGAAAAAAGGGTATGAGAATTTGTTTTTGGATAAATACATGTTTCCGGGTGGTGAACTAATGTTTGAGCATGATCTTGTGAATCTGGCATCGTCTTGTGGTTTTGAACTGCTGAATGCAGAGAATTTCAGAACCCATTATGTAAAGACATTAAATGACTGGATAGGCAGGATGGAAAAACGCAAAGACAAATTATTGAAAATTGTTTCAGATAATGTCTATCGAATTTATCATGTTTTTTTTATTGGGTCCTTGATTTCGTTTAAGGCAAAAAAGATTTCCCTGTTCCAAAATCTTTTTTATAAGACGGACACTGATAACAGCAGCACTGACACCTTTTTAAGCCCATATTCTATAAATGAAACACGAATTGCCTAATATCGACAAATTTGAACGGATTATTTTTAGAAAGAAAAATACACTGAATCTTTTTTTGTCCTTTTCTTTAAAATTGATGCAGGCAGAACAAGTCGGCCTTTTGTTTGGGACCAACAAAACCTATGCTGACTTTCTGCCCCCTGATAAATGGGACAGAGGCGTCATGCATAAATTTAACGGAACGGGTTTTGCCGGTTTTATTTTAAAATATTTTGGAACATTCATTGTAAAATTTAAAGGGCTGTCGCCTGTTAGATTGTATAAAGATACTCAATTTGGTGAAAAAATACACAGTGACGGTATCATTTCTTTCGTCCTTAGGAATCATAAAGGTTTTTATGAAAAAGGGATCAAAATTCTCGTTATTGATAATATCCGTGGTACATTCAGCAATGATGAGAGTCATTCAAATATATCTATTCTTTCCTATAATGGCGATACGTTTCAATCCTTACCAGACTTGAAAATTAACAATGCCATCGTTAAGCAGTTCAAAGCCAGAAATTTTGTTTCCGCGTATATTCCGGATTATGGTGCCATTGTTTTTAATACTATTGATGAAAAATTATTAGAAAAAACAAAAGAAAAGTTTACCTGTGAACCAGAATTGAAAAAAAGATTGAATATCTTAATCTCAGCTATTGAGATGGCATCACTTGCAAATATTGGATTTGCCAAAGGAAGACAGGCGGCACATATTATTTGGAGGAAAGAAAAAAGCCTTAGAAAGGCAGCATTGCAATTAAAGAACAAAGCAATTGAATTGAACGCCATGAAAGAATACTTAAGAGCTGTGGGTGCTGTAAACGAAAAACAGCTGAATATGGAAGCCGTCAACATAACCGATGGTGTGTATGCCTTCATAGATATGGTGGGGTCTGCAACCATAAGAAAACAGTTTAATCCCCGGGATTATTTTTATATCCTGAACCTGTGTCATCAGATCGCTGCCAATAATGCAAATTGGTTTTCCTGCAGGATCGATAATTTTATTGGGGATTGTGTTTTTATTCAAAACGCCTCTCCCTTTGATGATGAAAAAAAGCATTTTTCCATGGGAACTCATGAAAGGATCATGCTGATGGCCTTTACTCTATCCTCTATTTTTAATGAAATATATTTGCTGAGAACGGGACATCATGACTTGGACAGGTCGGCAAGAGTGAAAGAATTAATCGATAAAGCGCAGATTAATCTCAGTTTCAGGGCAGGCATGGAAGTTGGCACAGCACTGATCGGCCCTCTTGGAAGCCGGAAAAGAAAAATTGTAACTGCCATCGGTAAAGCAGTAAACAATGCGTCAAGGTTAGAAAGCAGCGGTATTCGGAAAGGAATTCACATCAGTGAGGCAATAATGGCCATATTAAATAATGCCCACATTACAAGGGATATCAGAACCATCTGGCCAATCATTTGTAAGATAAACGGTATGAAAAAATCAAATAATCCCGGTAACCTGAACTTTTTTGATTGCTATAAGAAAATATTCGGACTTGAAAAAAATATCATTATCCAAAGGACAAATATCTCATATAAGGAGTTTTCAAAGGACATTACCTATTGGATCCAATGCATCCCTGATTCAGAGGATCTTTTAGATTGATTCTTGAATTTCCTATGGCATAGATGTAAGTATTTTACAAAAAAGATCAGGAGGGAGAAGGCTTAAGATGGATTTATATGATGGAATAAAATACAATATAAAAGGGGTGGCCCTATCTTTAAGAACGCCTAAGCTATTGATGCTTGGGACATTACGTTTTTTTATTGTTTTATTTTTTACCCTTATTATATCCGGCCTTGTTTTATACTGGCATGATGAAATTTTAGCTTATATTTGGAAAATGCCTGAATCCGGCTGGTTGATATATATATGGAAACTGGTTTCCTGGATTTTATCCATTTTCCTTGCCGGCATTACCATGGTTCTTTCCTATTTGATCGCCCAGTTATTGTTCTGTGTTTTTATCATGGATTATATGTCAAGAATTACTGAAA
>JAGLFI010000225.1 GCA_023144585.1 Desulfobacula sp.
TAGTTTCTGCAAGAGGCTCTTTCTTATAATTTTAAGAGTAAAATCGTAATAAAAACAAAAGAGCCAGTCAATCAATAATGGGTTTACTCTGATAAAAGCCAATGAGAAGACAGATCAGGGCGGCAAATGTGCAGAACCCTGATATCATACAGATGGCCGGCAGGCCGAACTTTGACCAGATGACACCACCGAGGAATGCGCCTGCAACTCTTCCAATTCCGGCAAAGGCAAAAAATGCAGACATGGTGGAGGCTCTTAATTCCGGCACCAGCTCTGTTGATAAACTCACGGAGGTGACAATGGTAAATTCAAAGGTGAAAAAGACCAGGAAAAGTTCTGCCAGAACATAACTTAAACCGATATTCAGGAGCGGTAAAAGGAAATAGGCTCCGGAACACAGGGATATCCCGATAATAATGGATTTTTTTAAACCGATCTTGTCAGAGAAAAGAATGGTGCAACCTTCCCCTAAAATTTCAGAAAGCCCGATGAAAATAGTTCCAAAACCAATGGCAGCCAGAGAAAGGTTATACGATTGTTCCAGCCAGGCCCCATAAATTACAAAAAGGTTATCATTGGCAAGAGACATAAAAAATACAAAGGATAAAATCCCAAGGACTTTTCTATCTTTAATAATGGTTTTCCAGTTTGATTTCATTGATGTTTTGACGCTCTTTTCATCCTTCGGCATAATTTTTAATAAAATGAAAAAGCAGACAAGGCAAAGTATTCCAATGATTAAAAAAGGCGTTTGCCAGGAAAATCGTTCAATGACAATACCGGCTAAGGGGATGCCGACTAAAGTCGATCCGGCCCAGGCAATTTCAGTAATCCCGATGACCTGTCCTCTTTTTTCAAAGGGAACGACATTGCTGATAAAAGCTTGAAGGCTTGGATCAAATATGCTTTTGGCAAGTCCTGTAAGGAAAAAAGCAATAACCAATACGGAATAAATCGGAATTAAACCGATGGCAAAGGTACCAATGGTCAACATTGCCAATGAAAACAGCATTAGAATTCTATATCCATATCTGTCGGCAAAACCGGCTCCAACAGGTCCCAATAAGGATGTGGCCTGGTTGATGGCAATGACGGATGTGATGGCGGAAAGCTCCACATTCAGGCCCCGTGCAAACTCAGGTGCAAAAGGATAGATCAGTCTTCGGGTAATATTAAATAAAAGTTTGGTAAAGGTCGTGATGATGATAAACTCTGCAAATCGCTTTGGATGGCTTGTCATGGAGTTTTTCGTGATCAAAATATAAGATTAGATTACAGGGTTGCAAGTAGTCTGAATTTGTCAAATATCAGTAAAAGACCGATCACAATTAACAGGATACCGGCAATTTTATTAAATATTCCAATAAATTTCGTTGCCCGTTTCATGATTTCAAGAATGGAATTGATGAAAAAGGACATGATAAGAAACGGAATAGCAAGTCCTGCAGAATACACAGACAGAAGAAAAATTCCTTCAAGAATTGTATCCTGGTTTCCGGCAACAATCAAAATTGATCCCAGCATGGGTCCGATGCAGGGACTCCATCCGGCACCAAAGGCCATGCCGATAACAAAAGTGCCCATGAGATGCAATGGCTTTTCCTTGACATGGATTCTTTTTTCGAAATTAAATCCCTTGATGTTGATAATGCCCAGAAGGTGAAGTCCAAAAATAAGAATAATACCGCCGCCCATATATTGGACAACCCAGGAGTATTTGGCGGCAAACCCGCCCAGAAAAGATGCAGAAGCCCCGAAAAGAATAAAAATAAAGGAAAAACCCGCCACGTAAAAAAGTGTGGACAAGATAACTTTTCGTCGGGTTTCTTTTTTGTCTTCCGTCAGTTCATCAAGGGACAAGCCGGTAATAAAAGAGAAATATGCCGGTATCAGCGGTAGAATACAGGGAGAAAAAAAAGAGAGCAGGCCTGCAAAAAGAGCCGCCGGGTAGGTTATGGTTTCAGCAAACACGATATCATCCTTATTCAATTACAATTATTAATGCCCTAATCTATTCATTTTTTTTTGTAATTCAAGGGCCGTAATAATCCTTCCTGGGCTACACTAGCCACCAGGACCCCATCCCGTGTATAGATGGAACCAATGTTCAATCCCCTTGCCTTACCGGCATTGGGACTTTTCATGACATAGAGGAGCCAGTCATCAAATTGAAACTCCCTATGGAACCAGATGGAATGGTCCAGACTTGTCACCTGCATATCCGGGGACCAGAAGGTTTTCGCATGGGGATAAAGGGCAGTGGCCACCAGGTGAAAATCCGATGCATAGACCAGCATATACCGGTGGATAGCTGCATCATCCGGGATCTTGTCAATGGCTCTGAACCAGACATATTTTTCCGGTGGCATGGGTTTGGGGTCAAAGTGATTAACCGGGTTGACCACCCTGATTTCAATGGGTTTTTCACAAAGCAGCTTCTCAAAAATTACCGGAGGGATGTGACCAGAGAGGCGCCTGGCCATCTCAACTTCGGGTTCTATACCGTCAGGCCCTTTAATGACAGGCATGGTGTCCTGGTGCTCATATCCTTGTTCCTCCCTGTGGAAAGAGGCACCCATGGGAAAAATGGCCTGGCCCTTTTGAACTGCCACCACTCTGCGGGTGATAAAGCTTTTCCCATCGCGGATACAGTCTACAGTATAGACTATGGGTTTAGTGGCATCCCCGGCTCGCATAAAATACCCGTGGAGGCTGTGGGCTTGAAAGTCTGATGCCACGGTTCGGGAGGCAGCAGACAGTGCCTGCCCTAAAACCTGCCCGCCAAAGACACTGCCGAACCATAGATCCTGGCTCTGACCCCTGAAAATATTTTCTTCTATTTTTTCCAGCTTTAACAGCCAAAGCAATTCTTCCAGAACATTGTCATTATAGCAGACATTCATTCATAATTTCCTTTTTTATAAAACACCATCCGACATTTGATTTTTCTGTTGAAAGGGCAAGCTATCATATCATTCCGTGAAAAAGAATTGAATCGGTATTTTAATGATTTTTTAAT
>JAGLFI010000226.1 GCA_023144585.1 Desulfobacula sp.
ATGGCCTTTTTGTTCTGCCCCTGACCCGGTGAGGCAAGTGCGTCAATGACAAGGACCTTGACTTTGTTTTCAGCCAGGGACAAAGCAGCAGGTACCCCAACAGAACCGGCTCCGATAATGATGACATCATAATTTTTCATTATTGACCTCCATTGGCAAATTTACCTAAGGGAATTTCAACATACAGGGGTCGCCGAATATTATTAACGATATCTTTTTGAGCTGTTTTTTCTGCCCAGAAGATCTGCTTCATGAGGTTTTCACAGGTTTTATACCCGCAGGGCCCCATACCGGCCCTTGAAATAGCCTTGATCTGGTTCATATCTGTAATACCTTTTCGAACAAGCTCCTTGATCTCACCTGCTGTTATTCTTTCACAAAGGCAGACCACTTCATCATCCTGAATATGATCATGGGGTATTTTTTCAGTAAGTTTCTCGGTAACTTTTTTTCCCTGGATGGTAAACGCCACTACTTTTTTGGCAATATTCCCGGGTACTCTGACCCTTACAATCTGGATCCGATCACTTGTCTTTGTCGCCCTTGCCCCAAGTGCCGTGTAAGTGCCCAGGGGATTCCCATCCACATCCACCAGGGCAAGTTCATCCCCTTTTTTGACTTCAATATTTGAAACTTCATAAGGAAGAAAAATCACAGGATTTTTTTTGTCTTTTCTGTAATCCACCAGGGTAATAGCAAGTCCCGGGCAGATGGTAAGGCATTTCATGCATCCTTTGCACTCACCGTCAAATTTGGGCAGGCCTTTAATGGGATCTCCCTGCATTTGAATGGAGCCTTCAGGGCAGATCGTGCTGCAGGGGTTGCAGGGGATTTCCTGCTTGCAGTGAATCACCGGGAATATTCCCTTCTCATCGGCCAGTGCTTTAAGCTCTTGGACAGGGCCTGGATGGGATTTGAGGATATCTGCTTTTTCATATTAGGATTTTGGGATCTTCTTTGCATCAGGGTTGAAGTGCTGAACAACTTTTAATCCTGCGATTTTACCATTGAACATGGCGGATGATGCTTCGACGATTTCTGAGGCATCCCCTGCGGCAAACACCTTGATGCCGGCGGATTTTGCTTCCTGTGTAAATTCTGAAACCGATTCAAGCCCTACGGCAATAAGAATAGTGTCACACTCAAAGGTTTTTTCAGTGCCCTCAATGACCTGAAAGTTTTTATCGATCCCGGCAATGGTAACTGAAGAAACCGATTCTTTTCCATTGGCTGATACAATGGAATGGGAAGTGTATATGGGAACGCCAAGTCTTTTGAGTTTATCTTCATGGACCTTGTATCCCCCGCATTCGGGCAAGGCTTCACAAAGGCCCACAACATTTATACCGGCCTGCAGGGCATGGTATCCGGCAATAATGCCCACATTGCCGCCGCCGATAATAAAAAGTTTTTCAGTGGATTTGATAAGATCCCGATTCACAAGGGTCTGGAAGGCCCCGGCGCCATATACCCCGGACAATGAATTGCCTTTGAATCGGAGGAATTTTTCCCTGGCTCCGGCAGCATTCAATATCACTTTCGGGGTGACAATTTTATAAACCCCATCCTTGAGAATGCCTACTTTTTTGTCATCAAACACATAGAGTGTTGTACTATTCTTCCAAACATCAATATGCGTGCTGTCTTCAACTTTCCGGGCCAGCATGCGACCGATATCCATGCCGCGCATACCGGTGAGTCTTCTACAGATCCGAAAAATTTATGGGTCTGCAACACCAGTTTTTCACCAAGTTCATTTTTGTCGTCCACCAGAATGGTGTTAATATTGTGCTCTTCCAATTGAATGGCTGCGGATAATCCTGCAGGCCCACCGCCAATAATAAGCACGTCAGTGGCTGTATGTTCAATATTACTGATATGTGGATTTTCATCCACATCGGGAAGTTTTGGCAGTCCTTCAACACTTTCAACAACCATATTTTCTTTCACATTGGTCATACATGCCTTAACGGGTATGCTATTGGCAATGACCGTGCATTTTGCGCATTGGCCGTTGGCACAAAAAATTCCCTGGGCAGACCCATCTTTATGGTGATGACCAAATATCTTTATATCGTTTGCAAAAAGTGCAGATGAGATCATCTCATTCTTTTTGCCCACAAGTTTTGATTTGTTCCAATAAAAAGAGACTGTCTCCTTTTTTGGAACATCTAAAACCGGGTGAGTATTAATTCTATTATCTGTCATAGTCTCTCCTGAATAAACAACGTTACCATGCTAATGGTTAAACCATTCTATATTATTTGTCAATCATATTTTTATGCTGGGAATTTTTTAAATCACTTTGAATATTGACTCTCAATACGGAATACTTTATTCTTCCAGTATGAAAAAACTATTCAAGATTATTTTCGGACTTATTTGTATTTTGGTGTTGGGATTTGTGGGGCTTGTCGGATACGCCACCTTGTCAGATTACCGGCCTGATCCAACCACTTTGGTATTTGAAAAACAGGATGCTAAAGCGATTGCAGGACAAACAAATTACCGGCTTTTGATCTGGAATATCGGTTATGGGGACTTGAGCCGGGATATGGATTTTTTCTATGACGGTGGAAAACAAGTGAGATCATCTAATCAAAATGTGGAAAAAAATATTCAAACCATTGAAACCTTTATTGCCAGACAAAACGATATTGATTTCTTTTTATTGCAGGAAGTGGATCAAAAATCCAAGCGAAGCTATTCCATTGACGGGTATTCAAAAATTGCAAAGATATTTCCCCGGTTTCATACAAGCTTTGGGAAAAATTATGATGTGTTTTTTGTACCGGTTCCGCCTTTTGATCCCCTTGGCAAGGTTTTATCAGGGTTACAGCCACTATCACGGTTTGAGCCGCTTTCGGTTGTCAGGCATTCTTTCCCGGGGAACTATGCATGGCCCCAGGGGCTGTTTATGCTGGACCGGTGTTTTCTTGTTTCCAGATACAGGCTTGAAACCGGAAGGCAGCTGCTGGTAATCAATACTCACAATTCAGCCTATGATGA
>JAGLFI010000227.1 GCA_023144585.1 Desulfobacula sp.
CAATGGCCACCCTTTCCGGGACATCGCCGCTCATGGTAGGGCTTGCAACTGCGTTTGCTTCTTCTTTCGCTCATATGTTGATTATCGGCACCCCCAATAATGCGATTGTTTACAGTCTGGCAAAGGATCCTGAAACCGGAGAGCAGCTGGTTACAATGAAGGATTTTTTCGTTCATGGCTTTGCCGTTTTTGTTTTGAGTATGGCAGTGTTGTGGATATGGGTATTTTTCGGTTATTGGAAATGGCTGGGAATAGGCTAACCAAAAAAGGAGTTAAACAATGGAAAAAGAAAAAATTAACCTGTTAATAGTGGATGATGAAGAACAATTTCTGGCATCCATCAGCAAAAGCCTGAAATTAAGGGATTTTAATGTGATTGCCGTGAACAGAGGAGAAAAGGCCATAGAGGCTGCAAAAAAAAAATCCATAGATATTGCCCTTGTGGATTTAAAAATGCCGGGAATGTCCGGCGAAGAAACTTTAAAACTGCTAAAGCAGGAACATAAATGGATGGAAGTCGTCATACTGACCGGCCACGGTGCTATTGATTCTGCTGTTGAATGCACAAAAAGCGGTGCATATTCTTATTTACAAAAACCCTGCGAGCTTAATTCGCTTCTTTCTGCTTTGCAGGATGCATATAAAAAGAAAGTGATGAACAAAAAGAAAATTGAAGAAAAAAAAATGAATGAATTGTTAAATATCTCCCTTTCCAGCAGCCCCAGGGAAATTCTTCGCAAGTTAAGAGAGATGGATCAAGGGGACTGATATCGGCCCATCACTTAGCGACTATTATGATGAGCACGAAGAAAAATAATAATTTCTTGTGCTCATCACGATATTTATGAAGAGAATATTTTTAATTCTTTTAAAGTAGCCAATGGTTGAACCTTTAATACATTGCCTAAAATTCAAAATTCTCATCTTACAACTCTCATATTAATTTACAATTTGAAAAAAAACCTGACACTTGCTTGAACCTTCCTTTTCCTCAATTCAAATCAAAAAAATAAAAATATCTATTATATTTCAAGTACTTATACTTTTTATTGTATTTGGACTCAAACCGGCATCATAGTTGCTCTTAGTCTTTGACAGAGTATCGGATGAATATAAAAATAAGGATACATTATGGATAAAAACGGTCACGAACGTAAAGAAAAAGAAAAGCGGCTCAAACGATCCATTTTAACAAATATGATCATTGTTCCATTTATTCCTTTTTTATTGGCTATAGGAGTCCGTTTTTATTTTTTCACCACTGCACTTGAAAATAAGACCGTTAACAGTTTAAACCGAATAGTGGGAGATCATAGAGATATGATCGAGTCTTTTTTGATGGAACGCAAATCAGATCTTGAATTTATTACCAATACTTATGATTTTGAAGAAATTAACGCTGCCAACGCCATTAATATCATATTTGAAAATTTAAAAAACCGGTCAGGTGCGTTTATTGACCTGGGACTCTTTGATTCCCGGGGCGTCCACGTAAAATATTCCGGCAAGTATCAGTTAAAAGGAAAAAAATATAAAGATGAGGTATGGTTTCAAAAAGTAATGGAAACTGGAACCTATATCAGTGATATTTTTTTAGGATATAGAAATTTTCCTCATTTTATTATTGCAGTACGCTAGGGCAGTGGGAATAAAACATGGGTGCTCAGGGCAACCATTGATACACAGTATTTTTGTACGCTGGTATCAAAGGTGAGAATCGGAAGGACCGGGGAAGCCTATATTTTAAATAAATACGGAGTTGCGCAAACCCTAAGGCGGTCCGGAGGCATCCGGGTTTTGGAAAAAAATCACGAATATATAAAATTTTCAACATTGGAAAACAGCATACAAACCTTTGTTAACATTGATTCTGCAAAAACCAAGGATTTATATGCAACCACCTTGCTTAAAAACAGGGAATGGGTTTTGGTGGTCAGGCAGGAAAAAAAGGATGCTTATAAATCTCTTGATTCAGCTTTTTATATCAGTTTAATGATCATGATCATTGGTGTGGCAGTTATCATCGTGATCGCAATATATACCACTGAACGTATCCACAAAAGGATTGAAAAGCTGGGGATGGAAAAAGAAAGCCTTGGAAACCAGTTGATCCGGGCCACCCAACTGGCTGAAATCGGGGAAATGGCCGCCGGGTTTGCCCATGAAATAAACAATCCTCTGCAAATTATTAAAAGTGAATATACCCTGATAGACACGCTGATGGATGATGTGTTCGGCAAAGGCAAAATCGAAAAAGATGAGGATGTAATGGATATTGAAGATTTTCTGGACCAGATAAAGCTCCAGGTGAACCGCTGTTCTGAAATTACCCATGCTATTTTAAAGTTTGGACGGAAAAATGAAACAAAAAAGCAATTATTACGTCCGTTTTGAGGAAAAAATCAGGCTGGCACAAACTAAAAAATTTATGAGATCCCCTCGTGAAATTCTCAAAGGCGATGATGATGAATAAAATTTTGTATACTGGAGGTTGATAAATGAAAAAAGAGAAGAAAGCTACTGGATATGATAAATATATAGACTGGAAACTGTTCATCATCCCGGTTATCTTTTTATTTGCAGTTCTACTGATGCCAACCCCTTATGGAATGAAGGATGTCGGGACTGAATATAAGGTCGGTCCCAAGGTGGTTGTGAACCATATTACCAAAGAGCTGTTTGATATAGACAGCTCAGATGCTGAACAATGGCAGTTGCTCACAGCCAAAATAATGGAAAAGAACATGCGGATGGGGGCCTTGAATAAAATCCGGTATTTAAAACGAAATGTCAAGTGGTGTAAAAAAAACAAGATAGAGGCCAGTCAAAATAATTTTGATAAAGCCCATGAGTATGTCAAAACAAATCTGGATGACGATAAGTACCAGCTAATCTTGAACAACGGACTAAAGGCCAGAAAAGAAGGGTTGAAATATGAAGATTTGACAGGAAAGGATAAAAAAGCCGCTGATAAAGGTGCCTGGCATATAAAAGTTG
>JAGLFI010000228.1 GCA_023144585.1 Desulfobacula sp.
AGACCTTCAAATGTATATTTAATTCATTTCTTTTTAATCGGGTAATATGATAAGACTCTGCTGTGGTTTGACCCATTTATCATTTAATTTTTACAAAACCAGTATTGATGAATATTGGAGGACATATGAAAAAAACAACCCCGAATATCCTGATTATAGGGGGAGGCGTCGCAGGAATGGCTGCAACGCAAACCTTTGCCGATCAGGATGTTGCCATACACCTGGTAGAAAAAGAAAAAACTATTGGTGGACATGCTGCCATGTGGGCCTGTATGGCAACCGACACCTGTGAGAACTGCGGGGCCTGCCTCAGCATTGAAATGGCTGATCAGGTTCAAAAACAGGAGAATGCTATTTTACACCTTAATACCATTGTTAAAACCATTAACAAGAAAGAACAGGGGTATGAGGTATTTTTGGAGGATCAAACATCGTTCAATGCGGAAAAAATTATTATGGCCACGGGATTTTCACCCTTTAACCCTGTTCAGATAAATTCTTTTCACTATGATGAGTATAAAAACGTGATCACCACGGCTGAATTGAACACTATCCTGCAAGCGGAGACACTCTCCGGGTATTTCAACCAGAAACCTGATCTCAAAATTGCCTTTATTCAGTGTGTGGGTTCCCGGAACCGTGAACTGGGCATAGATTATTGTTCCCAGGTATGCTGCAAGATATCTATGCGTCATGCAAAAAAACTGACCTACCTCTTTCCTGAATCTGATATCACACTTTTCCACATGGATCTTCAGATCATTGGAAAAGAAATAAGGCCTCTGTTCAACATGCTTGCCAAAAACATTACCCTGGTTCAGGGAGTTCCTGCCGAGATTCTCGAAGATACGAAAACAAACATGCTGACCATTGTGGCAGAAGATAAAGAAACCCAGTCCAGGGTTTCCAAAGCCTTTGATCTTATCGTTCTCTCTGTTGGTATGCAGCCCTCATCAACCCTTGACGCAACCGCTGGTTTACTTGATCTGAAACCCAATTCATGGGGATTTTTCAATACAGACCAGGCGGCTCTTGCAAAGGACGTGATTATTGCAGGGTGTGCCAATGGCCCCAAAGATATCCTGACCTCAAAACAGGATGGCAGGATAGCGGCTGCCAAGGTCATTAATGACCTTGGGTTGAACAAAAAAAAACAATTAAACATTGCAGTGTTTGGAGAAGGTGTTCAGGCAGATGAGACAGCCAAAGCCATTTCTTCAAAAGGATATTCCACTTATCTGTTTGGAACGGAAACACTTGGTTCCAATAACAGAAAAATTATTTCCATCAGCGGTACTGCCGGCAATTTTTCACTCTATTATGAATCAGGGAATGAAAAAAAATATCTGACCTGTGCGGCCATTATTGCTGCGTTTGAACCAAAACAATCATTGAACCGACTGGACAGCCTCAAGAATGCTTCCTTAAGCCTTGATGTATTCTCTCAAATGGTTGAAGAAAAGTCTGCCTGTCCGGATAATAGTGTTATCCTGCTGGATTATTTTGGTCCTGAGTTTAAATCTTTTGCACGTCTTACCCTGAAAACGTCTATCAAAGCAAAGGCTTTGGGAAAAAATATTTCCATCATCATGAACAAGATGCTGGTTCACGGTGCGTTGGGTCAGCAGCTCTATGATACTGCACGGCAGCAGGGAGTCAATTTTTTCAAGTTTGAAACAAATGAAGATTTGAAATTTGAGGATTCAGGCACTGGATTTTTGATCAAGCTCAAAGAGGCTACACTCCCGTCCATTGAGCTGAATCTCAATTGTGACTGCCTTGTCCTGCCGCCGAGCCTGACACCGGCCAGAGGATTTAAAGATGCCACCGCGCTCTTGCGCCAGCCCCTTGATACGGAAGGTTTTTTACAATCAGCCAACATCCGTCACCGTCTGACACAAAGCCCGAGAAAAGGTATCTTTTTTACCGGGACCTGTCATGATGAGACCGACCCGGATGACCTGAACAATGAACTCAATGATATTTTATCCGGGTTTTCAACTGAATCTTTTGATTTACCCCAAATTGATACCACGGTTGAAATTAATCAGAAAATGTGTGCCCAGTGTCTGACCTGTATCCGGATCTGTCCGCACTCGGCCATTATCATGAATGAGAAAAACAGACCCCAGATTGTACCGGATTCCTGCTTTTCATGTCATCTTTGTGTCTCCAACTGCCCGGCCTATGCCATTGAATCAAAAGAATTGACCAATGATCAGATTGCCCAAAAAGTTGAAAAAGACAAAATGGTCATTCTGGCCTGTGAACGCTCGGCCGCCCTTGCAGCAGGCAATCTTACACTGCCGGATCACATCACCCTGATCCCCATTCCCTGTGCCTGTAGAATCAGCAGCGATGTGATTCTTAAGGCCCTTTTAAACGGAGCTTCAAAAGTGATGATCAGCGGTTGCCACCAAGAAAACTGCAGATCCATGGAAGGCAGCAATATTGCCGATGCAAGTGTGAGACAAGTGTTAAGCATCCCGGGAATGGATGCCTCAAAAGTAGTGTGGGAACCCATAGCCGCCAATGAAACCAAAAAATTTGAACGCATTGTTTCCAAGGCGTAAGAATAAAGGAAAATAAATATGGATAATGCAACGATAAATAAAAACTCTGCTCTAAGTAAAATGCTGAACCAGCATCCGCTGGGGGACAATATTTCTGAATGCCTGACCTGTGGTGCCTGTAATTCAAGATGTACCTGGTTTGATGGTGACGGCGGGCCCTTACCCCGTCAGATAATTCGCATGGCTGCCCTTGGGCTTGATGAACAGCTTGTGAACAGCAACATGCTATGGGATTGCCTATTGTGCAACCGGTGCACACAGGGGTGCTCCATGGGAATCACCATGGATAAAGTTGTCAGGAAAGCCAGAAGTCTTGCCATTGCAGATGACAATATCCCAAAAGACATTAAAATAGGCATTAAAAACCGTATCGAGCTGGGAGATGTCAACGCCCTGACCAAAGAGGAGTTTGTGGAGAC
>JAGLFI010000229.1 GCA_023144585.1 Desulfobacula sp.
TCAATATCAATCACATCCTGTTTGGCTTTAAAATGGGTGACGATTTTTTCCACCACGCCAAATTTAACCTCATCCGGGCAATCCACACGGATTTCAGGCGTTGTCAATGTTTTGGGAAGATCAGCAATGAGTTCGTCAACACCTAAGCCCGTATCTGCCATAATTTCAAGCAGGCGGCAGGTCGCATAGAGGGCATCATCAAATCCCATAAACCTGTCTTTAAAAAACATATGCCCGCTCATTTCACCGGCCAGGGCTGCATTCTCCTCTTTCATTTTTTTCTTGATCAATGAGTGGCCTGTTCGCCACATGATGGCATTGCCGCCATGATTTCGGATATCATCATACATGACCATGGAGCATTTGACTTCCGAAATAAAGGTGGCTCCGGGGTTTCGTTCAAGAATTTCCCGGGCATAGATCACCATGAGCTGGTCTCCATAAATCACCTTACCGTTCTTGTCCACAACACCAATCCTGTCGGCGTCTCCATCATATCCCACACCCAGATCAAGGCCTTTTTCTTTCACCAGCTTTATCAGGTCGAGTACATTCTTTTTCTGGGTGGGATCAGCTTCATGATTGGGAAATGTTCCATCCATATCGCAATAGATATCATGAACCTCACAGCCTAAATGTTTCAACACCGGAAGGGCTGTGATTCCACCGGTACCATTGCCCGAATCAATCCCGATCTTAATGGAATGTTTGATATTTATATTGTTTAAAATATATTCTTTATAAGGCGTAATAACATCTTTTCGGGTCACCGTGCCATGGCCCTGGGCAAACTCTTTTTTCTCAACAATAATACGAATATCCTGTAATCCCTGGCTGTGAATGGAATCTGTGCCACTCAAGAGTTTAAACCCGTTATATTCGGGCGGATTATGGCTTGCCGTCACCATGGCACCCCCTTCAAGGTTCAGATGCTGTATGGAAAAATAGAGTACCGGTGTGGGGCAGATTCCAACATCAATAACATCGCATCCCGTAGAGATGATTCCCTGGATAAGCAATTGGGAAAATTTTTCAGACGTAAGTCTGCAATCTCTTCCAACAGACACTATTTTCTTGTTCTGCCGGTTTAAAAGGCTGCCATAAGCCTTGCCAATGCTGACCACATCGTCTTCTAAAATATCCTTGCCTGCAACACCTCTTATGTCATATTCTCTGAAAATCCCCGGGGCTATAATCGGGTTTATAACTGAATTCATAATGCCTCCTTTAGACAATTTTTGATAAAAGGACCAATGACCCTGCAAGCCAGCAATAAGGGGCAAACAAATGAAATCTGCCCGAATGAACCAACGTCAATAGTATTTTTAAAGCAATTAAGCCGGTTATAAATGAAGCAATTGTCGCATATATTGTAACAGGATTAATGAATAGACCGCTGTTTATCATATCTTTTATACTCAATACCTGTGCGCCCAATATAGCAGGGATTGATAACAAAAAAGAAAATTTGGCTGCCGTATGCCGGTCAAGTCCCAAAAACATCCCAACAGCAATTGTGGTTCCTGATCGCGAAATACCGGGAATAACAGCAAGCCCCTGACTCACTCCGATGAAAACCGCATTTTTAATGCTGAATCCACTTGTTTTATTTTCACTGAAATAATAATTTCTGGAAACCCACAGAATGGTTCCTGTCAGAAGCAACATAAATCCCACCAGAACCTCCGAGGTAAATAAAACATGCTCAAATTGTTTTAGGAAAAGGCCGATGATTGCTGTTGGGACCGAACCGATTATAATTAAACCTGCCAGATGAAGATTTTTATCTTCCTTTACCAAATGCGAAACCGGTTTAAACGAAACTGCCTTTGAAAAAAATCCAAAAATAGACGCTATCATGGCAACAATATCAGAAGAATAGATTACCAGGACAGCCAGAAGTGTCCCCATATGAACACTGATATCAAACGTGAGCTGGGATTGGGTAATCCCAAAAAAAATCTGTCCCAGTACAAGATGCCCGGAACTGCTTACCGGTAAAAATTCCGTCAGCCCTTGTATAATGCCAAGAATGATGCCCTGATATAGTTCCATATTTTATCAATTTTCTTCTTATTTATTATGGTCAACAAACAGCAATCGTATATAATTCTTGACTATAAATTGCAAGATATTAAAAAATGACTATAAAAGAAAGGTCGATTTATTACTTGTTTTCTTATAAAAGAAAAAAAAGAGTTTGAATTTAGACATTCACTTAATTAAATATCACTTTAATACTAACAAAGCAAAAGGAGAAAAACCATGAAACTATTAGTTAGAAGTTTACTAACATTTCTTGCAGTCCTTTTTATATTTGGATGTGCAGCAAAACAAACGAGTACACTACCGTCATTTGAAACAAAACAATTTGATACGAATGCATATGCTCCAAAGGTAGATAATTTCCTGATAATATTCGATGCATCAAGATCCATGCATTACAACTATAAAGGAACGCCAAAATTCGAGATTGCACAGGCAATCGTAAACAGAATGAGCGATACAATCCCGCAGATGGGTCAAACAGCAGGGTTAAGATCCTTTGGCCATTCTCCTAAGGTCTCAAAAAATCAAACTGAACTATATTATGGAATGGAAAAATTTTCTTCTAACAACTTAAAAAATAATTTCGCAAAAATCACTGAACCCGGTGGCCTTAGCAAGCTGTATCTGGCGCTTGAAGAAGCGAAAACAGATCTGGAAGGTCTTTCAGGTGACATGAATGCTATTATTATCATTAGTGATGAACATAAGATACCCAACCCGGTAGCTGAAGCCATACAGGCATTAAAAGGACACCTATGGTTCCTCCATCTGTTTTTATCCGATCCTTGTCGGTGATGATGAGCAAGGCGCAATTGGCGGAAAAGCAATTGCGGATGAGGCAGGATGCGGATTTTACTCCACAGCAGATCAATTATTAACCAGTGCCAGCATGACAAACTTTGTCGACAGGCTGTTACGGAACTCAATAAAACCTCAACTA
>JAGLFI010000023.1 GCA_023144585.1 Desulfobacula sp.
GGTAGAAATTCAGAAAGCGCTTCAGCCTGATGCTTGATGTAGTGAGCCGTATTCAATGTCGTATAGTTTGGCCATGGATCCATGTGGGCACCGGTGGCAATTTCACTTTTCAGTGTCTGGTTGGCATAGCAGTGGTATGCCCCCGATGAGACAACGTGATCCAGCACCGGTTTTAATGGCTGGGTGACCATTGCCTGGATAGTCAAAACACTGATGGGCAGTTTAATTCCCAGCATGTCATAAATCAGTGCAGCCGAATATCCACCCGCTGAAATCAGCACCTGTTTTGTGTTAATGGTACCGCGGTTGGTGGTCACAGAGGTTACTTTGCCGTTTTTAGTGCCAATGCCCAACGCTTCTGTCTGCTGGTGGATCTCAACACCTTTTTGGGCTGCACCCCTGGCAAGTCCCCAGACCACTGCATCATGACGGACAACACCGCCCGGCGGATGAAACATGGCCCCATGAATGGGGAATGTAATATCCTCTGAAATATTTAAAGCCGGCACCAGTTCTTTGGCCTCTTTTGCATCAATGAGATGACTTTCCACCCCATGGAACTGGGCTGTGGCAATAGTCATACGTGCTGCCTTCATGGCAGCTTCAGAGTGCATAAGGTTTAAGTTCCCGCAATTATTAAACATTAAATTGTAATTCAGTTCCTTTGTCAGAACCGGCCAGAGATCAAGGGCTTCCTTGTAAAGGGGAACGTTATGTTGGGTCCGCTGATTGGCGCGGACAATGGCCGTATTTCGACCCGCACCACCAAATCCGATATAGTTTTTTTCTATAATCACAATATCGGTAATGCCATGTTCCTTTGCAAGATAATAAGCTGTTGCCAGACTGTGAAGTCCGCCTCCGATGATCACTACGTCATAACTTGATTTAAGCTTGGTCTTTTTGCCCCACATGGGTTTGCGTTTAAAAAATATTAGCCTTCTCTTAATATTTTGGGTTTATATTATTTTATTCCCTATTGCTGCAAATACATTACGAAAGAAATCATGTCAAGAGTTTTATTTAAAAATGATAGTTTTTCTTTCACAACCACTTGACAAGCGTTTAATCTTGTTATAAATTTTTATTAAATTGTAAAAAGTTACAATGATAAAAATGATTCAATCACTTTGACAATATAAATGGAAAAAAACAATATATAATGAATGATCCCGCAACACACCCTGTAATAAACGATATTTCAAACAAACTGGATTCCCTGACCCCCAAAGCCCAGGCATTAGGGACCTATATCATGCAAAACCCTTCCAAGGCTGTTTTCATGACCACAAAAGAACTGGCTGAAACCTGTGGGATCAGTGAAGCCACAGTGGTCCGGTTTGTCAGCACTCTTGGATACAAGGGATATTCAGATTTCCAAGAAGCATTAAAGGATTTTGTCAACACAGGCCTTTCTCTTCCTGAAAGAGCAGCCATCAAAGGTATTAAAGAACCCGGGGCAGACAGACTTCACAGGGGGATCTTAGAAGAACTGAACAATCTTAAATATCTGTATGAAAATATTAATGTCGAAACCATGAATGAGTTTGTTGACCTTCTGGATAAAAAGCATACCGTCTATGTGGTCGGCTCAAGACTGTCCTATACATTTGCTTATTACCTGGGCTGGTCTTTGACCAAGATCAGAAAAGGGGTTCACATTCTTAAGGGCAGTGACAGTACCTCCATGGATATGCTCACCAATGCTCATCCCGATAGCCTGGTAATCCTGATGGCCACCTCCCGGTATCCCAATGAATTGATTAAACTAAGCAAAATGATCCGCCGCAGCAGTCATACATTATTAACCATGACAGACAGCAGCATCTGCCCGGTAATCGGGTTTGCCGACTTATCCCTTGTGGTCCCGGCAAGATCCATCCCGTTTATCGGCAATGTGTCGGGTATGCTGGCCGTTATCCAGTTCATAGTCCAGGAACTTGCCAATAGAAAAGGAGAGGGCCTGGTTAAATACCAGAAGCAGCTGGAGCAGGTTTATCTGGAAAATGATATCCTGTTTAACCTTGAACCCATATAATACGAAAGAGAGGAAAACATGTTGCAAACCCAGGAAGCACTGCTCAATATACTGACTCAAATCGGTATTGAATATACAAATCATGAACATCCGGCAGTCTACACTGTTGAAGAAGCAGATCAACAACACGATGGCATAGACGGCGTCCGCAGCAAAAATTTATTTTTTAAAGATAAAAAGAAAAACCTGTTTTTAGTGGTCACCCTTTCCGATAAGTCTATTAAAATAAAAGAAGTGGCCAAAAAAATCGGTGCCAAAAGTCCGTCCTTTGGCAAGCCCGATCTTTTAGCCGAAGTTTTAGGCGTTATTCCGGGAGCCGTGACTCCCTTTGCCGTTATCAATGATGAGAATCACAGAGTCAAAGTGGTTCTGGACAAAAAAATGATGGAAAATGAACTTTTAAACTTTCATCCCCTGAAGAATACGGCAACGACCACCATCGCATCAAAAGATCTGGTAAAGTTCATGGAACACTGCAACCAGGAGTTTGAAATCATCAAGTTATAGAAAAACCCCTCTGAGCTTGATTTGTATTATTTACAAATAAAAATCATATAGTATAATAATATCAAAAAATTGTGGAGGGCAGCTATGTTCAAAATCTTTTTCAAAAAAGAAAATCGGCTGGAAGAACTGATATACAAGTATCTTGAAAACTTTCAATTAATATATGAAAATTTTGAAAAAGCTGTTTTTTCATGTATCAGCGAACCCCATTGTAAAGAATTTAACTTTCTCAAAGAACAGACAGATAAATACGAATCCAAAGTGGACGATATTATTGAAGAGATAAACGACCTGATGTACGGAAAGGTATTAATACCCGACTCAAGGGAAGATATCATGAACCTGCTTCATGGCCTGGATAAAATACCCGGCTACCTTGAAATTGTACTTTTCATGATGCAATACCAGAAGCTTGTTATCCCTGAAAAATTTTTTAAAGATATCCAAGACCTTATTAAAGTCAGCCTGGAAGCGTGTGAAATCCTTTCAAAACAGGTGGTTGGGTTTATTAAAAAAGAAACAGGAACCCGTGCTTTTATGAATACCATTGATAAACACGAAAGCCATTGTGACTATATTGAAAAAAAACTGATACAAAAAATTTTCACTTCAAATATTGATCCTTTTGTTAAACTTCAGCTCAAAGAGTTGGTTATTTGTATGGGTGATATCTCCGACCAGGCAGATAGAGTATCAAAAATGGTTAATATTTTGAGCATGAAAAGGAGGGTTTAATGTATTCCCTTTTTGGCGGTATATTTTTAGGGTAGTCTCTGGGCGCCAATGATGCATCAAATATTTTCGGAACTGCTGTTTCATCCAGAATGATTAAATTTTGGACAGCTGCTTTGCTTGCATCCATCTTTGTGATTTTAGGCGCACTGATATCAGGCCAGGCCGGTATCGAGACCTTAAAAGGCTTAACTTCTTTTGATCTTTTCCAGGCAGTTATATCTTCTATTGCAGCAGCGCTGACCATCAGTGTTATGACTTTTTTCGGATTACCTGTATCCACATCCCAGGCTGTTGTGGGAGCGATTATCGGCATCGATATTATCAACAGCCAACTGCACCTTGCAGGCCTTAGCAAAGTATTTATCTGCTGGTTTACAACACCAGTTGGAGGGGCATTAATCACAATGATTTTGTACAAGATCCTGGCTTTTGTTTATAATCATTTAAAAATAGGCTTGTTTGGTTCGGATCAATTATTGAGAACCTGTCTTATTATTTCAGGATCATATGGTGCGTATGTCCTTGGCGCTAATAATGTGGCCAATGTAACCGCTGTTTTTGTAGGTGCCGGAACTTTGAGTATTTCTGGAGCAGCGCTGATCGGAGGCCTGAGCATTGCCTTTGGCAATTCTTACATTCTCAAGGCCGGTAATGGAAACCATAGGCAAAAAGTTGGTATCACTTGATCCTTTTTCAGCGCTGATGGTCTCAATGGCCGTTGGCATCACAATTTATATTTATACTATTATTGGTGTGCCGGTATCAAGTTCCCAGGCAGTAGTAGGAAGTGTCCTGGGCATTGGAATAATCAAAGGTGCCAGCACAGTCAGTATTCATACGCTAAAAAATATCCTGCTTGCCTGGTTTTTCACGCCTGTTATTGCCAGTCTTATCGCTATTCTCATCACTTTTGGGTCTTACCTGGAATATACGGGCAAATAATAAATAATTTCGGTTATACTCTAAGATTCCTTCTTGGAAAAATAAAGATTGGCAAAGCGCTGAGGGTAATCCGTGAATAGCCCATCGACTCCTGCATTGACAAATCGGATTATTTCATCTTTTTCATTCACGGTCCAGAGATTAATCAGCTTTCTTTTGTTTTTGGCTCTGGCAATCTGCTCTTCATCTATCAAGGTGCTTCGGGCATTATACACAGAAAACGAAAAATCCCCCCAGTCAAGGGGCTCTGATTCTGAATAGCCTATCACTGCCTGGATTTCAATGGATGGCTCCATGGCTTCTACCTGTCTGAGCCATGCATGATTAAAGGAAGAAATAATCAGCCGATCCGGATCAATCTCCAGTGTCCTGATCAATTCTATAACCCGTTGTGTTATGGGAAAATCTTTAAAATTTTTCGGCAGGGTTTTCAGTTCCAGATTTACCTTCCATTGTTTTTCTCTGGTAAAAACCAGGGCTTCTTCAAGTGTCGGTACCTTTGCATCCTTGAATAAAGCCAGTGTCTCCTGGCTGATGGATCCTTTATTTATTTCTCCAAAGGGGTCGTGTTCTATGAAATGAGAGCCCGGGTCCAGAAGCCGAATTTCAGCCAGGGTAAACTGAGTAAAGACCTGGTGCTGCCTCTTTGGAAAAATCGCTGCCACATTGGTGGTTCGTTGTAAAGAATCGTCATGAAATAAGATTAATTGTTCATCACTGGTAACGGCAATATCTGTTTCCCAAAGATCTGCACCGACTTCAAATGCCTGATTTGCCGCAACAATAGTGTTTTCCGGGGCAATACTCCTTGCCCCCCTGTGTGCAATGATTGTAGTCATAGCAAACGCCGGGGATTAAACAATTCCGTGTTCAATCCTTTTTGGATTTTCCTTGTTTACGCCTGAAACCGGGGGGGGATACCGCCCACAACAGGTTCATAATACCGGTAAAAGGGTCTTTTCTCCTAGTAATCCATCTATCTGGCGCTGGATAGCCATACGCTCCTCACTGTGCATCCATTTGTTCCAGTCTTCAAGGTAGTGACGATCAGATATTCCCCGTCGCAGTCCAGGCAGCTGAAGATCTGGTCGGTGAGAAACCCCGGCTGAACCGTGGCCCTGGATCTGAGTTGTACGATTCAAGGGGCCAGTTGGCCTGCCATGGTCTTGTTCTTTACGGTTCGTCTGATAATAATAGGAACTGCCATAATGTCCTCCATTTTAAAACAATTAATGTCAGCACTACAACCTATTCTAAATCTATCAATTTGTATGATTTATTGTCAAGTTGATTAAATTGTTTTATTCACCAAGATAGGCTTCCCGGATCTTTGGATTGCTCAACAACGATTGTGCTTCATCTTCAAGGGTAATTTCTCCTGTTTCAACGACATAGCCCCTTGAGGCTGCCTGGAGCGCCAGGTTTGCATTCTGTTCAACCAGAAGTATGGTGGTGCCTTCTTTCTTATTAATTTGGGCAATGATATCAAAAATCTGCTGCACAATGATGGGAGCAAGCCCGAGAGAGGGTTCATCCAGCAGCAAAACCTTTGGCTTTATCATAAGCGCCCTTGCTATGGCCAGCATCTGCTGTTCTCCGCCGGACAGGGTCCCGCCCTGCTGATTTTTTCTTTCTCCCAGGATGGGAAACATCTCATAGGAATGCTGGATATCTTTCATAATTTGATCGGTATCATCCCTGTAAAAGGCACCCAGCCGTAAATTTTCCATGACAGAAAGCCTGGGGAAAATTCTTCTGCCTTCAGGTACCTGGCAAAGCCCCATAACGGGAAGCTTTTCCGGCGAGATCTTGTTGATCACCTTTCCCTGGTAAAGGACTTCTCCTTTTTCAGCTTTAATAATACCGCAGATGGTCATGAGCGTTGTTGATTTCCCAGCACCGTTTGCGCCTATAATAGCCACAATTTCCCCGGGCATGACCTTTAGGGAGATACCTTTCAGGGCTTTGATGGATCCATATCCAGAGTGGACATCTTTCAATTCAAGAATCGGTTGAATACTCATCTGTTTTTAGCCCTCCCTTTCTTCAGATCGGGTTCCCACACGCTTGGCCGGTATCAGACCGGCAGGCCTGAAGAGCATCATAATCACCATGGTGGCGCCAAAAACCAGCATACGATAGGATTCAAATTCGCGAAAAACTTCGGGCAGAGCAATTAAGGCGGCAACACCCAGGATAATCCCTGGAATAGATCCCATCCCGCCCAGAACCACCATACACAAAACCATGGCTGACTCAAGGAAGGTAAAACTTTCAGGACTGACAAATCTCATCCTTGCAGCAAAAAAAGCACCGGCAAGTCCGGCAAATATTGCACCCATGGCATAGGCCAGAAGTTTATAGATAAAGGTATTTACCCCCATAAGTTCGGCTGTGGTCTCATCTTCCCGGATGGATTCCCAGGCACGGCCCACCCGTGAAAAATTGAGCCGATAAACGCATATGGCCGCCACAATGGCCAGACCCAATGCAAAATAATAAAAAAGCTGAAGTTTTTTCATCCAGAAATGCTCAAAAGTAAATCCGTTTTCAAATATCGGCAAAAAAATGCCAATGGGTTTGATCCCGAGGATTCCATTAGGACCATTGGTCAGCTCCATCCAGTTATTGAGGATGATACGAATGATCTCACCGAATCCCAGGGTAACAATGGCCAGATAATCCCCTCTCATGCGAAGGGTGGGATATCCCACAATACAGCCGGCAATACAGGCAAAAAAGGCTGACATGGGCAGGCAGATCCAGAAACCCAGGCCGTAAGTGGTATTTAAGATAGCATAAGTATAAGCGCCCACACCGTAAAATGCAATATACCCGAGATCCAGCATACCGGCCAGGCCCACCACCACGTTGAGACCCAGGCCAAGGCAGATATAAAGCAGCACACTAATGGCCACATCAGTGCCATATCGGCCTGCAAACTGGGGATAAATCAATGCAACTATCAAACCCGCAGCAAGCCAGGTCCAGGTGGGAAGGGCAGTGGAAGTGGTCTTGAGATTACCCGCAGCCCTGGATATTGGGTCAGCAAAAAATTTTAAGGACCCACTGACCTTGATCACATAGATTATAAGACAGACAAACGAACCTGCCAGTATATAAGTCCAGACTGTAAATGTCGTCTGAAAAGTCATGGTCCCGTCGGGATGAATGCCCAGCATGGGCCAGAGCAGCCCCAGGAGCCACAACATGCCGATTGTATATTGTTTCCAAACTTTTTTAAACTCTTGTATCATCGATATTCTCACCCATAATTCCATTTGGTTTAAAATAAAGTACTGCAATCAAAATAATAAAAGCAAACACATCCTTGTACTCACTTGAGATATAGCCGGCACCAAATATTTCAACCATCCCGATAATCAGACCGCCTATCATGGCACCGGTGATATTTCCGATCCCTCCCAGAACGGCTGCGGCAAAGGCCTTGATACCGGGGACAAATCCTATATCATACCGGACAGATCCATAGTAAAGGCCATACATAATACCAGCGGCTGCGGCAAGTCCCGCACCAATGGCAAAGGTCAGGGAAATAATCCTGTTACTGCCGATGGCAACAAGAGCTGACATGGTTTTGTCCTGGGCCGTTGCCCGCATGGCCATACCGATTTTGGTCCTGAACACCAGAAGGTTGAGCCCTATCAGCAGGCAAGCAGTCAAGGATACGATCATAATCTGAAGATAGGAAAGAGTGACCATACCGAAATCAAATCTTCCCTGAAACAACTCGCTGGGATAAACCTTGTCATACACCCCCTGGGTGAGCATCATACCATTGGAAAGAAAAATGGACATGCCTAGGGCAGATAAAAGGGCGGCCAGCCTGGACTCTTTTCTCAATGGTTTATACGCGATTTTTTCGACCCCGATGGCAAGATAGGCGCAATAGGCCATGGAAATCATAAATGCGGCGGTCAGGCAGATCACCGGGTGAGAATCCATATATCCGACCCCGGCAAAATAAGCCAGGGCAATGGCTCCCACATATCCGCCGGCAGCAAAAAATTCGCCATGGGCAAAGTTGATGAGCTGAATAACACCGTATACCATAGTATATCCCAGTGCGATCAATGCATACATCCCACCAAGGGTTATACCGTTAATCAACTGCTGAATAAAATATTCCATTATATTTAATTTTCTTAACTTTATTTCCTGGAGTAGGCAAAAAGATGCGGCTGCAATTAAATTGCAGGCCGCATCACATTTTTACAAAATTACTTGATCAGACCATTGGCCGGTTCCCAATAAGGAACAAATTTATCATCAACAACTTTATATGCAATATAAGAAGACCCTGAGTCTCCGTTGGCTCTAAATTTGACATGTTTTGCAACACCCTGGTAATCCAGCTTCATAAGTTCGGCCTTGATTTTGGCAGGCTCTGTGGAACCGGCTGCCTTGATGGCTTTTAAAAGAGCTGTGGCTGAATCATAGGCATAGGTTGCATAGGCAGCAATCGCACCGTATTTAGGCACATATCTTTCTTCAAAGGCTTTGTATTCAGGCGTAGAAGGATCGGTCAATCCATAGGTCAGGTAAACGCCTTCTGATGCATATTTTGCAACCTCCATGTATTTGGGCTGAAATACGGCATCCTGGGTAACGATCTGGGATTTAAGACCCAGACGTTTGGCCTGGAGTGTCATCATGGCTGCAGAAGAGTAACCCTGGAGAGACATGTAGAAAATATCGGCGTTTTTCAATTTTGCCATAGTTAAAATAGCAGAGAAGTCTTTATCGCCCTGGTTGACATGCTCATGACCCAGGATTTTAATACCCAGTTTTTCACAGGCTTTTTCAACGCCATCTGCAAGACCTTGGGAATAAGTGGTTTTATCATCCACAATAAAAATAGTTTTAGCTCCCAGGGCTTCTTTCATAAATTTAGCAGCTGCAGAGGCCTGGTCATCATCCCTTCCGCACATCCTGAACATATATTCAAGTCCGCGGTCCGTAACATCCTGATGGGTGGAGGCCGGGGTAATCATGGGAATGCTTTCTTCATCCAACACCTCTGATGACGGAATGGTTGAAGAAGAACAATAAGCACCCACTACACCGACAACCCCAAGGTTGAGAAGCTTGTTGGCTGCAGCAACGGCTTGTCTCGGATCACAGGCTGTATCCTGAGGAAAAAATTCAATTTTGTCATAACCCGGCACTCCACCTGCTTCTTCAAATACTTTAATGGCTGTCCAGACACCATTTTTAATATCTGTTCCATCAGATGCATAGGGACCGGTTAAAGGACTCATGGAACCGATTTTCAATGTTTTCGCAGAAACGGTCGCAAACAGAAATGGAACCAGAATAAGGCCCATAGCCATAATTGATAAAATTCTTTTTTTCATCTTTTTCTCCTAAAAATTATTGGTTAGCCGGCTGACCAAGATATGCCTCAATCACCTTTGGATTATTCTGAATTTCATGAGAATCACCTTCAGCAATCTTAACACCATGATCAACACAAACAATATGATCACACACACCCATCACAACCTTCATGTCATGCTCCACAAGAAGAACGTCAATGCCTAAGTCTGATATGCGTGTAATGTTTTTCATTAGCTCTGAGGATTCAGAGGGGTTCATGCCGGCGGCAGGCTCATCCAGCAGCAGCACTTTGGGCTCCGAGGCAATGGCCCGGGCAATTTCAAGCCGTCTCTGGAGGCCATAGGGCAGGCTGGAGGCCACATCATCGGCATACTTTTCAACCCCCATGAAGGTCAAAGCTTCCATGGCTTTTTCTTTTATAAAGACTTCTTCGCGCTT
>JAGLFI010000230.1 GCA_023144585.1 Desulfobacula sp.
ACCACACCATATTCTGTTGCAATAAATTGAACATCCCCTCTGGGTACAACCACAGCAATCTCAGATAAATTGGGAATGATTCGGCTTTTCCTGCCATGATCGGATGTAGAGGTCATCATCAGGATAGATTTGCCGCCCTTTGACATGGCAGCACCTCTGGTAAAATCTAGAAGTCCGTTGATGCCGGTATAGTTATTAAAGGGTAGTGCATCTGCTGCAACCTGTCCTGTCAGATCTATGGCCATGGCCGTGTTTAAAGAGACCATGGCATTATGTCTGGCAATAATGGACGGGTTATTGATATAATCTGACGGATGAAATTCAATACAAGGATTATCATCAATAAATTCATAGAAAAGATTTGATCCGACAGCACTTCCAGCCACAAGCTTTCCGTCATTAAATCCTTTCTTCTTGTTGGTGATAACCCCCATGGAGAAAAGTCTCATCAACCCGTCTGATAAATATTGAGAATGAATACCCAAATCATTTTTTTCAGACAGACAAAGCATTAAGGCTTCATTTGTCAAACCCAGGGTTGTCTGCAGGGTGGATCCGTCATCAATCAGCCTTGATATGTGTTTGGCAATAATATTGGCAGTTTCAAGTTCAGGAAGGGGTTGTATGGTTAAAAGATCTTCTTCGTGTTCAACAAGGTAATCCACATCATTGACATGGATAAAACTTCGCCCTAATACCCGTGGCATATTCGGATTTATTTGACAGATCACAATATTGGCTGATTCACAGGCAGCCAATGTGATATCCACAGATACCCCTAAGCTCATCCATCCAAAATCGTCGGGTGGGGACGCCTGAATCAAAGCGGCATTTATGGGCATCATTCTTGATTTAAACAAATGGGGAATCTGGGAAAGATTAATGGGTGTAATAAATCTTTTGTTCTGATGAATTTTTTTTGGGGTTGCTGATCCTAGATAAAAGGACCTGATATTAAACTGCTTGGAATGAGACCGATTGGCCACCAGTGTCAAAGGACCGCTTTCTATACACAATAATCTAACGATTTCAAGATCTGTATGCCTGACAGAGGCAGTTGATAATTCTTTGACAAGGTGTTGGGGCTCTCCACATGAAGAGCCGATAAACACTCTTTGGCCGGGCTGTATTACTTGCAATGCTTTTTCTGCACTGGTCAGTTTTTTGACATAGTTGTCTGCCCAATAAGTTGTTTTTGGCATTATATATATCTCCATTAATTCTTAATCAATTTTATGTTATATTAACATGAAAACACCTCAATTAGGAGATGATTATGTCTTATTTTGATTTTACAAGTTTTGAAGCTTCTTTTTATCATCACATTAAATACGTTTTGGGCAAAAAAAATGAGGATGCTACAAAGCTTGATCTTATGAATGCCGTGTCTTCTGCCGTGGGTAAATATTTAATGGATATCAGCTTTGAAACAAATCAACGGTATAGAGATAATGCTTCAAAACGACTCTATTATCTGTCCATGGAATTTTTAATAGGAAGACTTTTATCCAATAATCTTATGAATTTAGGAATTTATGATAAATGCGCCGGGTTTTTAAAAAAAATAGGTTATGATTTGGAAGAACTCGTGGAAGAAGAACAGCATCCCTCACTTGGGAACGGTGGCCTTGGAAGACTTGCAGCATGCTTTTTAGATTCCATGGCAAGCCTTGATATGCCGGGATTCGGGTATGGCATTAACTATGACTACGGCCTTTTTAAACAAATCATTGTTAATGGATACCAAAAAGAAAACCCCGATTACTGGCCCAATCGGTCTTCCCCATGGCTTATCAAGCGATCAGGGAATAAATGCATGATTCCTATTTATGGTAAAATTGAAGATACAAAAGATATAGAGGGTGAATATAATCCCATGTGGACAGACTGGAAGCCTTCTTATCGGCAGGCCCCATGATATCCTTATTACAGGGTATGGCGGGCGCACGGTTAATCGATTAAGACTTTTTTCTGCCTGGGCATCTAAAGACTTTGATATGAAGATTTTTAATGATGGTGATTATTTTAAAGCAGTTGATGAAAAAATAAAATCTGAAACTATTTCTAAAATTCTTTATCCATCCGACTCAAAGGAAATTGGAAAAGAATTAAGACTTGTCCAGGAATACTTTCTGGTGGCGTGTTCAGTACGAGATATCATCAGGATTTACCAGAAAGACAATACCGGATTTGATCAATTGCACGAAAAAGTTGCCATTCAGCTCAATGATACACATCCGGCATTAACGGTTGCAGAATTAATGAGAATTCTGGTTGATGAAAACTCTCTTGAGTGGGAAAAAGCCTGGAATATTACAACTAAAACGCTTGGATATACCAATCATACCCTGTTGTCAGAGGCACTTGAAACATGGCCTGTATCGATCGTTAAACGGGTTGTTCCAAGGCACTTACAGATTATTTATGAAATCAACAGACGGTTTATTGACAGGATAAAAGAAAAATTCGGGGAGAATAGCGCTCCTTTGATTTCCAAAATGTCTATTATTCAAGAAGGTGCGATAAAATAGGTCAGGATGGCAAATCTTGCCATCATCGGCAGCCACTCTGTCAATGGTGTGGCTAAAGTGCATTCAGAACTTGTAAAAACAAAATTGGTCCCGGAATTTTATTCATTCTATCCAGATAAATTTAATAACAAAACCAATGGAGTCACCCCCAGACGGTGGATTGTCGGATGTAACCAAGGACTGACAAAATTGCTCTGTGAAGCTATTGGGGACAGGTGGATTAAAGATTTTGAAAGAATTAAAGAAATTGAGGATTTCCGCGATGATCCTGCTTTTATAGAGCAATTTATGCAAATAAAAAAAGATAATAAAAGGCGGCTGGCTAAAATTATTCAACAAAAAGCGTTTGAAACAGTAGATCCAGACACTATTTTTGATATTCATGCAAAAAGAATTCATGAATATAAACGTCAACTTTTAAATATTTTCAGTTGTGTCCGGTTAGGA
>JAGLFI010000231.1 GCA_023144585.1 Desulfobacula sp.
CGGATATCAATCAAAAATCAATTCGATCTGTACCATTGGGGCAACATCCCCTTTTCTTGGACCCAGTTTGATAATTCTTGTATAACCACCCTGTCTTGAATTAAACTTTTCAGACACTTCATTAAATAGTGTATGAACGATATTTTTTTCCCGAATCACTGCAAGGGCTTGCCTTCTAGCATGCAAATCCCCTCTTTTGGCAAGTGTTACCATTTTATCGGCTATGGATCTTAAGCCTTTTGCCTTTGCTTCGGTGGTTTTAATTTTATCATGCTTGAACAGAGAGGTTACCATGTTTTTGAACATAGCCTTTCTATGGCTTGATGTTCTGTTTAATTTTAATACTGATTTCCTATGTTTCATGGATATATTCTCCTTCCTGATTGTTCTCTTCTTCTGGTGGTTCAAAACCTTCAAGATCCATACCAAGTGAAAGATCCATGGTAGTGAGGACTTCCTTTATTTCATTTAAGGATTTTCGACCAAAGTTTTTAGTTTTCAACATTTCGCTGTCTGTTTTTTGAACCAATTGGTAGATGGTATGAATTCTCGCATTTTTCAAACAATTGGAACTTCTAACAGATAATTCAAGCTCGTCAACAGATCTATAAATATTCTCATTAAGACCGATATCCGAGTCATCTGAATTTTCAGTAGTATGATCAGGTTCCAGATTCTCATCGAAATTAATAAATGGATTCATTTGTTCTTTAAGAATTTTTGCAGCATATGCAACAGAATCATCCGGGGTTACGGACCCATCCGTCCATACTTCAAAAGTGAGTTTATCATAATCGGTTTTATGTCCGACTCTAGTTGTTCCCACAACATATTTCACACGTTTAATGGGAGAGAACACACTATCAACAGGGATGGTTCCAATGGGGGAATCATCATCCTTGTTAGCAGAAGACAGCGCATAACCTTTTCCGATTTTTACAACCATGGTTATGTTTAAAACACCATTTTTAGACATGGTGGCTATATGCTGCCCAGGGTTGAGAACTTCAACTTTACCGTCCGGGCTTATAATATCTGCACCCGTGACTTCGCATTCACCCTTAGCACTCAAAGTTAATATTTTGTCTTCAGTGTCTTCAACTTTGAGTTTCAGCTCTTTCAAGTTTAAGATGATTTCGGAAACATCTTCTCTAACATCAGATATCACACTATATTCATGAAGAGCATCATCAAATTTAACAGAAACAATCGCTGCACTATATATGGATGAAAGAATAATCCGTCGAAGAGAGTTCCCAATAGTGATACCGTACCCTCTTTCAAGGGGCTCACATACAAATTTACCATATGTTGAAGTTGTAGTAACGTCAAGCTGTTCAGGCCTGATCATCTCTCGCCAGTTCACATATGCAAGTTTTTCAGATGACATTTATATCTCCTGAATAAATATTTTGATAAACCATAGATGGTTTGCCTATTTTGAATAAAGCTCTACAATTAATTGTTCCTGGATTGGAAGAGTAATATCTTCACGCACAGGAACACCAACGACTATGCCTTTAAACTTCTCTTTTTCAATTTCAATCCATTGGGGAATACCGCGTCTTACAATGGCATCCAAAGAATCTGAAATCGTCTGAATTTTTTTACTTTTCTCACGAAGTTCAATCACATCACCTTTCTTAACCTGGTAAGACGGAATATTTACTTTTTTACTATTTACTGTAAAATGATTGTGTCTTACAAAGTGTCTGCCCTGATTTCTGGAATTCACAAATCCCATTCTGAAAACAGTATTATCAAGGCGTGTCTCCAAAAGGCTTAAAAGGTTTGTACCTGTGATTCCTTTTTTCCTGTCCGCTCTTTTGAATGAAATCCTGAACTGTTTTTCTGAAATTCCGTAAAGCCTTCTGACTTTCTGTTTTTCTCTGAGCTGAATTCCATAATCTGACAATTTACTTCTTCTCTGCCCATGCTGTCCAGGGGGATAGCCTCTTCTATCAAAACTACATTTATCTGAAAAGCATCTATCACCTTTCAAAAAAAGCTTCATATTTTCGCGTCTGCATTGTCGGCAAACAGAACCTCTATAACGTGACAATGTTTTTCTCCTTTATCAAACAGATATTTTTATACTCTTCTTCTTTTTGGTGGACGGCATCCATTATGAGGAACCGGGGTAACATCTTTGATCATGGATATAGTGAATCCGAGCGCATGCAATGCCCTTAAAGCAGATTCTCGACCCGGCCCGGGGCCCTTAACATATACACCAATATTTTTCATGCCATGTTCCATCGCTTTTGCACCGGCATCTTCTGCAACCAGTTTAGCAGCAAACGGGGTACTCTTTCTGGAACCTTTAAATCCCTGCACACCTGCACTGGACCATGAAACAGTATTTCCATTTTCATCGGTAATTGTAACGATTGTATTGTTAAAAGTAGATTGAATATGTACAATGCCTGTGGAAATATTCTTTCTTATCCTTTTTTTGGATACATTTTTTTTAGACTTTTTTGCCATAATTGATAGTACCTTTTAAATTATCCTACTTTTTCTTTTTAACTGTTGTCCTTTTTGGACCTTTTCTTGTTCTGGCGTTTGTGCTGGTTCTCTGACCACGACAGGGAAGACCTCTACGATGACGTAACCCTTTGTAACAACCCAGATCCATGAGCCGTTTAATATTCATGGACACTTCACTTCTAAGCTCACCTTCAACTTTATACTCAGCATCAATGATTTTTCTGATGTTGTTAACCTGTTCTTCGGTCAGATCATTTGCCTTTGTAGTAGGATCAATACCTGTTCTTTCAAGTATTAGCTTTGATCTATTTCTACCTATTCCGTAGATATAGGTTAAAGCTATCCATGCATGTTTATCTCTTGGTAAATCTACTCCTGCGATACGTGCCAAATTTCTTTCCCCCTATCCCTGCCTCTGTTTATGACGTTTATTAATACAAATAACTCTTATGACACCACGTCTTTTTATAATTTTACAATCTCT
>JAGLFI010000232.1 GCA_023144585.1 Desulfobacula sp.
GATCTGCCCAAATAAATTGACTTTAGGTATTCCAGAGCTTATATAATTTTTACCATACAATGATGAGGCTGAACTGAAAAATTATTAATTATAAAAAATACAGGTAAATATATTCCATGGAAAAGAAAAAGAAAAAAATAGATATTTATAAAGGATTTGAACAGGGTCCCATTCGCCCGCCCAGTGAGGCAAGCAGTCTTTTGATACGCGTGACACGAAATTGCCCCTGGAACCGGTGTACATTTTGCCGGGTGTATAAAAAAAGGCAGTTTTCTTTAAGACCTGTTGAAAATGTCATAAAAGATATTGATTCTTTGCATGGATATATTAAAAGAATCCAACAGAATATCAAACCGGGCGGATATGCAGACCGGGAGGTTATTCATGCCCTTTATAACAGTTTTGAAGAAAAAGACCGCATAGCCTTTAATGCTGCCATGAACTGGTATGCAACGGGCATGAAATCTATTTTTTTACAGGATGCCAACTCATTGATTATGAAACCAGACGACCTGGTATTTGTTTTGGAACATATCAAAAAATGTTTTCCAGATGTTGACAGGATAACGTCTTACGCCAGAAGCCATACCATTGTCCGCATCAAGCAGGGTGATCTGCAGCGCATTGCAGATGCCGGATTAAACCGTATTCATGTGGGCATGGAATCCGGATCTGATACCGTGTTAAAGAAAATAAATAAAGGGACCACCAAAGCAGGTCATATCAAAGCGGGTTTAAAGGTAAAAGAAGCCCGAATGGAGCTGTCGGAATATGTCATGCCGGGCCTTGGGGGGATAGATTATTCCATCGAGCATGCCATGGAAACAGCTTCTGCACTCAACAGCATTAATCCAGAGTTTATCAGGATCAGGACCCTGGCGGTAACAAATGGCACAATCCTTGCGGTGGAGACTGAAAAAGGAGAGTTTCAAAAGCCAAATGATACCATGATGGCCAAAGAGTTAAGGCTGTTTATAGAAAGCCTTGACGGGATTGATTCCTATATCAAAAGTGACCATATTCTGAACCTGTTTGAGACCATTGACGGGAAAATGCCGGGAGATAAAGAAAAAATGATCAATATTATTGACCGGTTCTTTGAGCTTGAGCCGGAAAAAAGGGTTTTATACCAGATCGGAAGACGGATGGGTTTTTTTCGGGGCCCTAATGATATTGAAGACAGTCCCCACCTTGAAAGGGTAAAGCAGGCCTGTAATCTTTACGGGGTGACACCTGACAATGTTGATTCGGTTATCGATGATTTGATGAAGCGCTTTGTGTGATCAAAAGTCCATTTATATCCATGTCCCGTTTTGTGTTAAAAAGTGTATCTATTGTGATTTTTATTCAGAGACCCCTCTATCGCTGATCCCTTCTTACATCAAATCCCTTCAAAAAGAGATTGAAACAAGGTCAGGTTCAAGGGATAAAATTAGCACCATATACTTTGGAGGCGGAACTCCCTCTCTTCTCCCTGTCAAAGATATTGAAACTCTCTTACAAACTATTGGAGACAAATTTTCGGTTTCCCGGGATGTCGAAGTCACACTTGAAGTCAACCCGGGAACTATTGATTTAAACTTTCTGAGACGATTAAAAAAAGTGGGGATCAACAGACTCAGTATTGGTGTTCAGTCATTCAATGATGACAAACTTAAATTTCTAGGGAGGATTCACACAGCGGGTCAGGCAGTCAAGATCATTGATCATGCAGGTAAAGCAGGGTTTGACAATATCAGTATTGATTTGATCTATGGGATTCCGTTTGAAACAGAAACAAGATGGCTGGAAGACTTAAAACAGGCAGTTATGATAACGCCTCACCATTTGTCCTGTTATATGCTTACCATCGAGCCCGGTACGCCCCTTGGTGAAAAGTTGAAAAAAGGCTTGATAAGTCCTCTTGACAGCATGGCCATGTCAAGGCTGTTTAAAAAAACTTCCCGGTTTTTAAGTAAATTCAAGTATGAGCATTACGAGATTTCTAATTTTTCAAGGGGCAGTCAAAACCGGTCAAAGCATAACTCAAAATATTGGGATATAACCCCGTACTACGGGTTTGGCCCTGCTGCCCATTCCTATGACACAAAAATAAGATCCTGGAACCATCAGAGTATTGAAACATATATAAAGGATATAGAGTCAGGCAGACTTCCCGTTGAAGACACGGAAATCTTGACCCGTGAACAGAAAATGATGGAGATGATCATGCTCAGACTTCGTACCCTTGAGGGGTTGGATCTTGAAAAATTTCAAATCCTGTTTCATCGATCGTTTCAAAATGAGTTCAGAGAAATTTTAGATAATATCCTTGATCAGTCTTTGGGCCGTTTTATGGGTCATGAATTTGCACTCACTCTGGAAGGCAAAACTCACCTGAACAGTATTATTGAAGCTTTTTCCCAAAAGATCCTTTAGTTTTTTCGCCTCAACTGCCTTGTGTCTCCCACCCGGATGGTCAGGTTTATGGAGTCGAAGTATTCAATTAAGGGGATAACAAACTTTCTGGACACAGCCGTCATTTCTTTAAATTCAGGTGTGGTGATGGATTCTTTTTCTTTCAGGAATGCGATCAGTTTTTGTTCAAGCTTTTTAATTTCCCTGGCATCAAAATAGAGATCATCTTTTGTTTTAATAATGGATTTTTCATTGATCAGCATATGGAGAACATTTGTGGCATTTTTTTTGTCAATATCAAGATCCTGGCAGATGGTCCTGAAAAACGGTGATGTTAATCCCGAGGTTTGATAAATTTTTTTAATCTTTTCTTTGACTTCATGCTGATCCACCTGAAGGGCCACTTTGTGGGTGGACAATTTTACAATATTTTTATCCAAAACAATGAGGTTTTCCTTTGACAGCTTTGTAAAAAGAATATTAAAAAATTTTGCATCATCAATATATTGAAACTTGGATTTAAGCTCCTGGGTCGGCATGCCGTC
>JAGLFI010000233.1 GCA_023144585.1 Desulfobacula sp.
TAACAAACCGGAATTAAGAGCAAAGGGAGATCTACGTCTTGAAACTATCCCACAGCCTTGTTTTCTGGCATAAAACAAAAAATAAATTTAGAAAATATAGAAACGGGTTTTCTCAAAACTATTTTTGAAAAAAATTCATAGTTTCTGCAAGAGGCTCAATGAAATATTTAATAAAATAGAGGATTATATATCCGGTGAAAAATTAAAATGGTGCTTGTTGAGCAAGGAGAGCTGATCTTTTCACAAAATACTGCAAGACCAGCAAATCAATCCATTCATTGCGCTGCAGCCATTCAGGTCAAAAGAAAAAATGACATGCCGTCAAATGGTTTGGGTCTTTTGTGTTTTTGAGCAGTTTGGGCTCTTTTTTATAACAAATATTCTGAACATGCTCACACCGGGTATTAAACCTGCATCCGGCAGGAGGGTTCTCCACTGAAGGCACCTCTCCCTCTAAGACAATACGGTCCTGCCTGACTTCCGGGTCTGGTATGGGGATAGAAGAGATAAGTGCATTGGTATAGGGATGCAGTCCATTATTATAGATATCATCTGCATCTGCCATTTCAACAATTTTGCTCAGATACATTACGGCAATTCTATCAGAGATATGTTTCACAACAGATAAATCATGGGAGATAAAAAGCAATGTCAGTCCCATTGTTTTTTGAAGCGTAAGTAAAAGGTTTAAAATTTTAGATTGAACAGAAACATCCAATGCAGAAACCGGTTCATCGCAGATAATAATTTCAGGCTCCATGCTGATGGCTCTTGCTATACCAATTCTCTGGCGTTGACCGCCTGAAAACTCATGGGGAAATTTAGAAAGTGCCTCGGGCAAAAGTCCCACCCTTTCAATCAAATTATTAATTTCTGGGCCTAATTTCCTATTTTTTTTCCCATGGATCATATATTTTTCTTCCAGGATCTCTTTAACGGTCTGCCTGGGGTCCAATGATTCAAATGGATCCTGAAAAATCATTTGTAAATTTAATGCAAGTTTTTTTCTCTGGGGTGAATTGAGCTTGGAAACAACCTGACCTTTTATAATGACCTGCCCGTCCGATGGATCATAGAGCCCCATGAGACATCGGGCCAGGGTTGTTTTACCGCATCCTGATTCTCCAACAATACCAAGGGTTTCTCCTTTATTCAGTTTAAAGGAGACATCATCAAGGGCATAGACCCAGCCGGTCCGCTTTAAAAACACGCCGCCTGTCACAGGAAAATACTTTTTAAGTTTTTTGACTTCAAGAATTACCATGTGATCCTTTATATCATGATATTTAAAATAAAATAAATATATCATTGATATTAATTGAAAATTACTTAAAACAATTCTAATGTAGCCATTGTATTTTTCCCAAACAATTTTAAAGGATAGATTTGATGGGATCAAATAATGATGTGATTATTGTTGGCGGCGGCATTATCGGTCTTGCCTGCGCTCATGATTTTATAGAGGAAAATGTGTCCGTCAGGATTATTGAACAAGATTTTATCGGTTCAGAGGCATCCCATGGAAACTGTGGTCTGCTCTATTTTTCAGGAATTATTCCCCTATGTTCACCCGGTGTTGTCAGACATGAAATTTACAGGACAATTCTTGGAAAGTCTCCCCTCCATATCAAACCGACACTGGATATAGAGCGGTTACTCTGGCTGCTGAAATTTGCCGCCCATTGCAATGCAGCTCACATGAATACGGCTTCAAAGGCTAAAAGTGAAATTTCAGGATATTCTCTTGATCTTTTTGAAACACTTTTCTCAGAACATGCCATTAAATGCGATTTTGAAAAAAAAGGACTTTTGTTTTTATTCAAAAATAAAAAATACTTTGAAGAGTATAAATACACCAATGCTTTTCTTGAAAATTTCAATTTGGGTGCAAAAGCACTTGACAGGGATGAAGCCCTGCAATTGGAACCCGCGATCAATAAAAACATTGCCGGTGCCTGGTACAATGAACATGACTGGCATTTACGACCTGAAATGCTGGTTGATGCCTGGAAAAAGCTGTTAATCAAAAAAGGGCTCATCCTTGAAGAAAAGAGTAAAATGATAGATTTTGAAATTAAGCAGGGAACAATCAGACAGGTGAATACGGTAACCGGTCATTATAAAGCAGACGCTTTTATCCTTGCGACAGGAGCCTGGACACCTGAAATAAAAAAACAATTAAAGCTGAATATCCCGGTTCAACCGGGAAAAGGATACAGCATTACCATGGCAAGGCCGGATCAATCCTGCGATATTCCCTGTTATTTTTATGAAAAAAACATAGTGGCAACTCCCTGGAAAACAGGCTACCGGCTTGGCGGTACCATGGAATTTTCAGGATTTAGTGACGCAATAAATAAAAAGCGTATATCCGGACTTATTTCAGGCGCAAAAGAATATTTAAATACTCCTGTGGGGCATCCTGATCTTAAGCAGCGGACTGATCTTAAGCAATGGACAGGGCTTCGCCCAATGACCTATGATGACCTGCCCATCATTGACAGGTCCCCTGTTCAGGACAACCTGTTTATCGCCACCGGACATGGAATGCTGGGATTAACCCTGGCCACAGGCACAGGAAAAGCCATCTGCGATATGATATGCAATGACAATCCACAAATTAATCTTGCACCTTTTTCCATGGGTAGATTTTGAAACGAAAAAAAGGGTTTTCTATTCACATCCCAAGAAAACCCTTTGAAATTTTTACTGAACAGTTACGTTAACTGCTGCAGGGCCTTTTTGGCCATCTTCAACATCAAAAGTGACTTTATCACCCTCATTTAGTGATTTAAAGCCATTTCCATTGATACCTGAATGATGAACAAATACATCCGGGCCGTCTTCCTGCTCGATAAAGCCGTATCCCTTTGAATCATTGAACCATTTTACAATCCCATTTGCCATTGTGACCTTCTCCTAACTTAAAATAAATAAT
>JAGLFI010000234.1 GCA_023144585.1 Desulfobacula sp.
ATGGTGGATATCATACATTTCTTGGCGTTTTACCCTGGTATCACAGTTTTGGTATCACAAGCGCTCTGCTTTTAGGAGCAAAGACAGGCAGTAAGCTGATATGTATCCCGGACCCAAGGGCAGGTAATCCCCCTTTTACAGGAGTTCTGGAGGCAGTACAAAAACACAGGCCTACTTTTATTACGGCTGTTCCCACCATATTTGTTGCCTTTACAAACCATCCGAATTTGGACAAATTTAACATTTCCTCAATTATGGGGTGTCTCTCAGGCGGTGCTCCCTTGCCCCCTGAAGTGTGCAGGCAATTTGAAGAAAAGACCGGTTCTATTATTTTCGAGGCATACGGACTTACGGAAACTGCCCCTGCTGCCTGCATCAATCCTTCATTTAAAGAAACTAGAAAAATAGGCACAATCGGCTTCCCCCTCCCTGGAACAGACGTAAAAGTTGTTGATTTGGAGGATGATACAAAAGAACTTCCCCAGGGAGAAGACGGGGAACTTGCCATCTGCGGTCCCCAGGTCATGAAAGGATACTGGAAAAGACCAGATGCCAATGAAGAAGTATTCAGACAGATTAACGGCAAGCGATATTTTCTGACAGGGGATATTGGCAACATAGATGAAGACGGCTATATCACCATCACAGACCGTAAAAAGGACATGATCATTGTCGGTGGTTTCAATGTCTACCCAAGGGAGGTTGAAGATATCCTTTATACCTATCCCAAGATTGAATTGGTGGCTGTAGTGGGCGTTCCTGATGAAAAAGCCGGTGAAAAGGTAAAGGCCTTTATTAAATTTAAGGAAGGGCAAACAGCAACTAAAGAGGAAATAACTGCATTCTGCAAAGAAAATATGGCAGGTTATAAACGGCCCAAATTCATTGAATTCAGGGATGAAATTCCTCTGTCAAATATTGGAAAAATCCTAAGGCGCGTTCTCAGGGATGAAGAGACTATCAAATCCGGGTAATGATATCTATCACCTCGCTTGCAATGGCGAGGCCAAAAACACCCGGCACCCATGCGATAGTTCCGATTGGGGGTCTTGACCGGCCATGATCCGGCAGTGCGTCTTGTGCATCTTCGGACCGAAAGGGTTGTTTATTTAAGGGTTTTTCAATGGAATAAACAGCCCTTACCCCTTTATAAAGTCCTCGCCTGTGAAGCCGTTGTCTCACCACTCTTGCCAAAGGACAGACGCAAGTATCACTGATATCGCCTGTTTTTATCATGGAAATATCAGTTCTTCCTCCGGCACCCATGCTTGAAACCACAGCAAGGTTCATTTGTCTTGCGCCGACAATCAGGTTTACCTTTGAATTAAGCCCGTCTATGGCATCCACCACCACATCAATATCTTTGGACAAAAGATCCTCAAGGCTTTGGGCATGAACAAATGAGCTGTGGAGTTCTACATTGCATTGCGGATTAATATCTTTGACCCGTTCATAAGCAAGGTTGGCTTTCTCCCTGCCAATAGTAGAATTTAGTGCAAACAGCTGCCGGTTGATATTTGTAGAATCCACCTTGTCAAAATCAATAAGATGTAAATTCCCGACACCTGTACGGGCAAGGGCTTCTATTGCAAATGAGCCCACTGCACCCAGACCAAAAACAGCCACTGTTGCATTTTTTATCTTTTTCATTGCCTGTGATCCGAGAAGCTGCTCTGTTCTTGCGAATTGGTCCATAGATTGCCCCATTAACTGGTCCATTAATTGTCCTTTTTCCCCTGCAGTATGGGGTAGAATAAATTCAAACTATTATCATAAGCCTGTCTTGAAAAGACTTTAAATTTCATACCGATCCTGCTGGATGCAATCTGTGCGATGACCGGCAAATTTTTAGGTTCATTGAGCCGGAAAACTTGTGGCTCCGGCAAATAAGGATAGATATCAGGTGTATCTGTTTCCAGAACAAACCGTTTTTTTGAAACCCTTTTCAAGGCAGTCACTACTTTTTTGGCATTGGGATTTGTTACTGAACCTGAAAAAGAAAGATATAACCCGTATGTCTCAAAAACCGGAATCATATCTGCTGATCCGGAATAGGAGTGTATCAAACCGGGAACTTTTAATTTCCCTATTTTTTTCAGGATATGGATAAATGTATCCCAGGCCTTTCTGATATGGATATTAATGGGGCGTTCCAATTCCATAGCAAGCCTGAGATGATGCTCAAATACTTTGATCTGCAAATCCCGATCACACGTTTTATCTGTAAAATCAAGCCCTGTCTCACCAATACCGGAAGGATAGGTCCAAAGATAATGTTCCAGGCGTTCTTTCCATTGATCGGATATATTACCCACAAACCAGGGATGAATCCCGAAACAGGGTAGAATAGAGTTAAAATCCCTTGATAATCCTGCTGTTAATTCAAAATTATTTTCCATGGTGGCACAGGACACCATATACTGAACATTTGCTATCCTTGCCCTGTTCTCTATTCCTGGGACATCTGAAATTATCCTTGGATCATGCAAATGACAATGTGAATCAACAAAAAGCATATTTTAATATATCGAATAACGCATGATGAGTAAACAGCTCATCGAGCGGCAGGAAGAAAGGCAATACTTCAGCCTAAACTCCGCCGGACATCCGTGTCCGGCTACGAGGTGAAATCACTGCTCCCGGCGTCCTGCCTTTGCCGAAGCCGAAGAGCCTCAATCAACTCATTATAAGTTTTAATTTGGAAAAATGACTTCTGATAAAGATTATGCCTTTTGGAGCTCTTTTTTTGTTTAACCAAACTATATATATTTATGAATTATTGTTTTAAAGAGTAAAATTGGTGATGAAGATCTAAAAAAACCACATAGAAAGTATTTTTATCAAAAAATTCATTTGTCCTACTGTGTTTTGATTTATGGAAATTACCCGGTATCGTAAATCCAATGAGTCGACAGGCTGTTACGGAAC
>JAGLFI010000235.1 GCA_023144585.1 Desulfobacula sp.
TCAGTGCTCATATTGATTCCGGTAAGACCACACTGACTGAAAGAATTCTATTTTACACTGACAGAATCCATAAGATAAATGAAGTCCGGGGCAAAGACGGTACCGGTGCCATCATGGATTCCATGGAACTTGAGAGAGAAAGAGGCATTACCATTGCTTCGGCTGCCACCTATTGTGAATGGAAAAAAAACAATATTAATATTATTGACACCCCTGGCCATGTCGACTTTACAGTTGAAGTTGAACGGTCTTTAAGAGTTCTGGACGGAGTTGTACTGATCCTATGCTCTGTATCCGGGGTCCAGTCACAATCCATTACTGTAGACCAGCAAATGAAAAGATATAAAGTTCCCTGCATTGCCTATGTTAACAAATGTGACAGATCCGGTGCAAATCCTGTAAAAGTGAGCGAACAGCTGAAAGATAAGTTAGGACATAATTCCGTCATGCTGCAGCTTCCCATAGGACTTGAAGATAAACACGAAGGCATTATTGATCTTGTTTCCATGAAAGCCAATTATTTTGAAGGTGAAAATGGTGAAAATGTTGTCATTAAAGATATCCCGGCTGAGCTGATGGATGAAGCTGAAATGGCACGGGAAGAAATGATTGACGCTGTCTCTTTTTTTTCTGATGATCTCACCGATGCCATTCTGGAAGAAAAAGAAATCACAGAAGAATTAATCATGACTGCTGTTCGAACCGGAACTATTGCAAGACAGATGACTCCTGTTGTTCTTGGGTCTGCTTATAAGAACAAGGCAGTTCAACCGTTGATGGATGCAGTAATTAACTATCTTCCGTCCCCTCTTGACATTGAGAATGAAGCCATTGATCTTGATAACAATGAAGAAACCGTTATTCTTGAAAGTGTATTTGATAAACCCACCGTGGCATTGGCCTTTAAACTGGAAGACGGCCAATATGGCCAGTTGACCTATATCAGGGTCTATCAAGGATGTATTAATAAGGGCGACACATTGATTAATTCCAGAGACGGCAAGAAAATGAAAGCAGGCCGCCTGATCCGGATGCATTCCGCACAAATGGAAGAAGTTGATGCCATTCCGGCCGGTCACATTGGTGCCATGTTCGGGGTTGACTGTGCCTCAGGAGATACCTTTGTATCTTCACAAATCCATTATGCCATGATGGCCATGCATATCATGGAACCTGTTATCTCTCTTTCAATTGTACCCAAGGATAATAAAGCACAAATTAACATGTCAAAGGCATTAAACCGGTTTACCAAAGAAGATCCGACTTTCAGAACCTATGTGGATCATGAAACCGGTGATACCATTATCCAGGGTATGGGTGAACTCCACCTTGAGGTATATGTTGAAAGAATGAAAAGAGAATATGACGCCGAGGTGGAAACCGGCCAGCCAAGGGTTGCATACAGGGAAACCATTACCCGAAAGGCTCTTTTTAATTATACTCACAAGAAACAAACCGGCGGTGCAGGACAATATGGTCGCGTGGCCGGATTTATTGAGCCGTGTGAGGAAGAATTTGAATTTGTCAATAAGATTACAGGCGGCAGAATTCCCACGCAATATATCTCAGCCTGTGAAAAGGGATTTCAAGGATGCATGGCTAAAGGTCCGAAACTTGAGTTTCCTGTTACCGGCATTAAGATTACCATTGACGATGGTGCCTACCATGCAGTTGATTCCTCAGAAATGGCGTTTCAAGCAGCATCAAGAGGAGCCTTTCTTGAAGGATATGCTAAAGCAAAACCAATCATCAAAGAGCCTATTATGAAGGTTGTCATCGAAACACCCAATGAATTCCAAGGTGGCTGCATGGGCTTGATTAACCAGAGAAGAGGAATCATTCAAGGCTCCCAGGAAGAAGGTGTCATGTCCGTCATTGAATCCCAGGTGCCTTTATCCGATATGTTTGGTTTTTCCACCGTGCTTAGATCCGCTACACAGGGAAAGGCGCAATTTACAATGGAATTTTCAACATACAAGCAGGTTCCTCAGTCTATCGCAGAAGAAATTGTCAAAAAAAAACAAGAAGAAAAAACACAAAAATAATAAGACCTAAATATAAAGAGAGGAAACATGCTAAAAAAAGATCTCATTCTTAAAACCCCGGTTTCAAAAATCATTGGGATTGAAAATATAAACGATGGTAAATTCGGTGCAGTCCTTTCAAGGGCCGGTGTTGGGAAAACCAGTTTCTTGGTTCAGATTGCATTGACACAATTATTAAACGATGAAAAGATTCTTCATATCAGCCTTGATGATCCCATGGAAAAAATTAACTTAAGATATAAAGAGGGATATACAAATCTCATCGACTATATCGGATATGTTGATCTCCAGAAAGCTGTTCGGTTATGGCAGGATATCAAACCCAATAAAGTTGGCATCAGTTATACAGAATCCACTTTTGATACACAAAAAATTAAGGATTATCTTAAAAGCTTTAAAAAGACAGATCTTACACTGCCGTCCATCATGATCATCGATGGATTAAATTTTGACAAGGATATTTCAAATGTACTTGAAGAGCTTGAAAATCTGAACCGGGAATTTTCTATTTTTACCTGGTTCTCCATGAAAAGCCACAGAGATGAAGAACTTTGTGCAAACGGATTTCCCATCCAGCTTGAAACGAATAAAGACAAATTTGACAAAGCCATCTTTCTTCAGCCGGTGGAAGATAAAATAGAAGCCATCATTTTAAAAGATGGAGACAGAACCCATCAAAAATTCAAACTTAATTCTGCTACAATGATGATTGTTGAAGACATTTAAAGCCTAACCACCCTATATCATTAAATCTTTTAAAGCCGTAAGTCAAACTCAGTGACTTACGGTTTTTAGATTTATCCTTATTTCTACCATTTCCAAGATAAAACATCATTAATAACGGCAGACATTCGAGCCTCTTGCAGAAATAAA
>JAGLFI010000236.1 GCA_023144585.1 Desulfobacula sp.
ATTCATAGTTTCTGCAAAAGGCTCCATTGTAACCAAACGCAAGATCATTCTTTAAAGCAAATTCTTTTAAAACGGTGTTTCACCCGGATGAATCAGTTGCCTTGGGCCTCCGGCACCACCGGGAGTCCAGTTTTTTGTTTCACTTATCTTTTCATAGTTATCAAGTTTACCCAGCTCTTTGAGCCGTTCTACAATCAAATGCCATGCACATTCAACATCCCGGCCCATGGAAATACTGATCTCACATTTGCCCTTTGATGATCCGCCGCAGGGACCATTTAGAAGCTTTTTGGCACATCTGGCAATGGGACATATGCCACCGGTTAAACCCAGAAGGCAATCACCGCATCCTGCACATTTTTCATTGAGAACCCCGGATTCATCCAGTGCACCGATAAAAGTTGTATTCAACCCTGGTAAAACAGGAATACCTTTAAAGACATCTGCCATGGTTTGAACCCCGGCACCACAGGCAAGGGACAAGATCGCCTCCACCCCTTCGGGAAGGTCAAAAAACGGTTCAATCCAATCTTTTTCGCATTGTCTTTCCAGCATGCTGTTTTCAAAAAGATGAAGGGTTTTGCTATCCTTAAACGCATGGCTCAGCGCTTCCGTCATTAACCTTGCAGCCCTGTCACCACCGGTCAGACTAACAGCCACACAGGTTTGGCACCCTACTACCAGAACGTTATTATATGCTTTTACCGATTCAATAATCTCTTCAATTGGTTTATGTTCGCCGACTATCATACATCATCTCCTATTGGAACTCTCTTTTGGCTGGGAAGCTCTTTTGGAGGCAAGCTTTTTCCATACATTGACAGGTTCTGATCCTTTATGATCAGGGCACAGGGGCTCAATCGTCTGAGTATTATTTGAAACCGTATCACCAAGGCTTGCCGTATAAATGGGTTCTCCACAAACCTTGCAATGAACCAGATCCAAGGTTGTTACCAGGTCAAATCTGCCGGTAAGCAAAACCTTGAATTCAATGGCATCCTGTGGGCAGACTCTCCAGCAGTGGCCACACTTGGCACAAAGTGACATATTGTGCAATATTTTCCGGCTGTCTTCCTGATCAAAATAATGCAATGCACTTGCCGGACAATTCTGTACACAGGCCAGGCATCCGTTGCAGTTTTCATTTACTTTAAAAAAGGACATGTTAAGATCTCCTTGATTTCTTCTTCAATCGCTTTAAGGTTTTGCCAACCGCGCCAGTTTGCCTGCCACATGAACCAGATTGGGTATTTGAAGCATTTCAAACGTCTGATATTCAATGGCCTTTGGCTCACAGACTTTCACACATTCAGGATCACCGCCGCACAGATCACACTTATAGGATTTGGCCTTTAACTTATCCAGTTTCATTGCACCAAAGGGACAGGCAGATACACACATGCCGCATCCCACACATTTTTGACGGTCAATCAAGACCCGGTTCAATTCAGCATCGTGATAAATCGCCTCTTTGGGACAGGTTGCCAGACATGGCGGGTTTTCACACTGTTTGCAGGCTATGGGGAAAAAAAAGTCTTCATCTTCACGGCTTTTCAGGATTCGAATACAGGACAGCCCGGGACTGATTAAACTGGTACGGGTTGTGATGCATGCTGTTTCGCAGTCCCCACAATTATTGCATTTCTCCGGATGGATTATGAGTGTTTTAACATCCATTGCTAAAGATCTCCATTCTTATCATTCCCACTTTTTAAAAGGCATTGAATCAATTTACATTACCATACAATCGTTCATTACTATGAACACAATAGCGGTCATGATACATGATGCAATGGGGGTGGGTCAACCTCTTTTTGAAGGTTGTTTAATTATAGTTTATTCCTGTCTATCAGGGTTTAGCATAATTCAAAAAATGATCCTTTATAATGCATCCTTGTTCATCATGGCGAACGATGTCTTTTTTCCTGTCAAATTCTGTCTGCATATTTTTTTTTAATACCCCGAAATTGATCATAAGAAAGCCCAAGCTTTTTAGCTGCTTTTTTCTGATTAAATCGGCACTCATTTAAAGCCGTTGACAACAGATGCCATTCCAGCTCACCCATTGCCTCCTTAAATGGTTTTTTCAAAATATGATCCATATAATCGACAGGCTCATCGTTTTTAGGTGTCTCCTTTCCCTTCTCTTTTGATGCCACCCTGTTTTCCAAAATATTCTCATAAGGATTATTAAAGGGATTAAAGGAAATCTCATTAATAATACCAGCTGAAGATTTATATACTGCCCGTTCAATAACATTCTTCAATTCCCTGATATTTCCCGGCCAGAGATATGCCTCAAGCGACTTTAACGCCTGAGAAGAAATATTGGGTATTTCGTCCTGGCCAAGTTCAAATGCCATCCTTGCTGCCAAATGATTTGCCAAAACCGGAATATCTCCTTTTCTCTCTCTTAACGGCGGCACATAAATCACTTCAAAGGAAATCCGGTCAAGAAGATCCTGCTTAAACTCACCGGACTGTGCCATCAAAACAAGATCCACATTTGTCGCCGCCACAATCCGCACATCAACATGAATGGAATCAGAAGAGCCGACCCGTTCAAAATTACCATACTCCACCACCCTTAAAATTTTTTCCTGGACTTCCATGGGAATCGTCCCGATTTCATCCAGAAAAAGCGTACCTTTGGATGCTTTCTCAAACCGGCCTGCCCGTCGGGAACCGGCACCGGTAAACGCTCCTTTTTCATACCCGAACAACTCAGAGCCTATCAAAGTCGGTGTCAAAGCCGAACAATTCAAGGTCACCAAAGGCTTTTGCCATCGCTTTGACAAGAAATGAATCCTTGATGCCGCAAGTTCCTTACCCGTCCCGCGTTCCCCGAGAATCAGAACCGGACGTTCAATGGGCGCCACCCTTGATATCTGCTCCTGAAACTCAAGAAA
>JAGLFI010000237.1 GCA_023144585.1 Desulfobacula sp.
TTATTGATGGCCATACATTGCCAGGAGCAGTTCAACGAACCAGTTTCTATAAAAAGGATTCGTCAGCTCAGAAACACAATACAGAACAAATTACGTTCTAATGCTGTGTCAAAAGAATCAAATAAAAATGTTATCAGAAAGCAAAAAAGACCAAGAATGAGATATGCAAAAACTTAACCGGACATCACTGAAAAATAATATAACATTGATTGGAATGCCGGCTGTCGGCAAAAGCACGGTTGGGAATCTTTTAGCCCAAAAGATCGGATTTAATTTTCTTGACACAGATGATTTAATTCAGTCCAAAAAACACTTTCCTGAATTATTTTGGAAAAGGGACTTGACCGGTTTTTACAAATTGAAGAAAACCATATTGTCAGCCTAGGGTGCTCAAACCATGTGATTGCAACAGGCGGTAGCGTTGTCTACAGCCAGAAAGCCATGAACCATCTTTGCAAAACCAGCACCATTATCTATCTCTCCATTGATCTTAATAGGCTTTTATCAAGGCTCTGTGACATTACATCCCGTGGAGTTGCCATCAGCCACGGAAAGAGTATTGAAGATCTTTACAAAGAAAGAACTCCTTTATATGATACATATTATGATATAAAAATTGATTGCAGTTCAATGACAGCAGAACAAGTTGTTGAAAAAGCAGTGCAACATTTATCTTGAGAAAAAAGGGGGCTTGTTATGAGTGAAATGCTTTCAACCAGAGAAGTTGCAAAATTTTTAAACGTAAATGAGAAAATGGTTTATTCACTCATTTCAGAAAAAAATCTGCCGGCCTCCAAAGTTACAGGTAAATGGTTATTCCCCATACATCTGGTTCGCCAGTGGATAGAAGTCGCCACTCAGAATTACCCCCAAATTGATAAACTCCCCCCCTATCACGGGCTTGTCCTCATTGCCGGCAGCAATGACTTATTGCTGGATAAGATCATCTCAACCTTTAATCTCAAGCATGAAAAACAGATGGCTATGTTCAGCATTGCAGGCTCCATGGGTGGTTTAAAAGCCTTAAAGCAAAATCTCTGCCACATTGCCGCCAGCCACCTTATTGCAGACAACGAAGAGTATAATTTCCTTTTCTTAAAAAATGAAATGAACCAGATGCCTGCGGTGGTAAATTTCTGTTTAAGAGAGCAGGGCATTATTGTCCAAAAGGGGAATCCAAAAAATATCCAATCGGCAAAAGACCTTGGAAACCCGAATATCAGAATCATCAACCGGTCTCTGGGTACAGGAACCCGGTTTCTTTTTGATAAAGAGCTGAAAAAATCAGGGATAAAAGGTGAAACCATAGATGGATATCAAAACAGTTTATCCAGACACATGGATGTCGGGTTGCAAATTCTGACAAACAAAGCAGATGCCGGTCCATGTATCAGACCGGTTGCTACTGTCCTGGGGCTTGATTTTATTCCCATCTGTTGGGAAAAATTTGATTTGCTCATCACTAAAGAAAGATTTTTTGATCAAGGTATCCAGCTCTTCTTATCTCTTTTAAAAGGCAAGGTCATTCATGCCGCTGCTGAAGAATACGGCGGTTATGATTTATCCATGACCGGTACAATGATTTATCCGGAACTTGAACCGGAATCTGAATAAACCTTTTTTACCCGGGCTGTCAAAGCAGATACAATCTCATAATTGATTGTGTTTATCCTGTTTGCCAATTCATCTGCACCAAGGGTTTCATCTCCCTGGGAACCGATCAACACGACTTCACACCCGGGAGTTACGTCAGGGATGCCCCCCACATCAATCATGGTCTGATCCATACAGACCCGCCCGACAACGGGTGCCCTGTGCCCTTTAACCAGCATACTGCCATTGGATGAAAACTGTCTTGAAAACCCATCGGCATATCCGATGGGTATTGAGGCCAGTCTTGTCTGTCTTTGGGTTTCATGGGTCATTCCATAGCTGACATAAAATCCCTTGGGAACCTCTCTAACAGCCGTCACAATGGATTTTAATGTCATGGCTGGAAAAAGTTTGACTTTTGTCTGATCCACCTCAGAGGAAGGATAGAGTCCATAAATAGAAATACCGGCTCTCACCATATCAAAATGAGACCGTGGGAATTCAATAATACCAGCACTGTTTGCAGCATGGCAGATCTCAAATTCAATTCCCGTTTTCTTTAAATCTTCCAGTAGAGACGTAAACAACTCTATCTGTAAAGCAGTATAGGTTCTATCCTTGCTGTCGGCTGCAGCAAAATGAGTATAGATACCTTTAAGATCAATACCCGGCAATTTTACAATTTCCTGAATTTTGTTTAACACTTGTTTTCCTGCAGGTTTAATGACCATGCCGACCCTGCCCATTCCTGAATCAACTTTCAAATGGACTTTAACAGGTTTGTTCAACCATTTTGCTTGTTTGGATAAGGATTTTGCCATGTTTAGACCATACACGGTCGTCACCAGATCAAGGTCATTTATTATGGCAACCTGTGAGGGGTGGATATATCCGAAAACGAGTATTGGCGCCTCAATTTTTGCTCTCCGAAGTTCAACAGCTTCATTGAGTCTTGCTACTCCCAGCCAGTTCGCACCACTTTGAAAAGCTGTTTGGGCAACTCTTACCGCCCCATGTCCATAGCCATCCGCCTTGACCACTGCCATGAATTTAGAGTTTTTGTCTGTTATTCGTTTTAAATTTTGAATGTTATTTTGGATGGCATCAAGATCAATACAGGCTTTTACAAGGGGATATTCCATGCATACTTCCTTTCCAAGAGCTTATCTTATCTAACGAACTACAGATGCATCAACATATTTATCGATTATTTCTTTTAGTTCAAGCATTTCTTTATCAGAAGAGCCTCTTGCAGAAATAAATAATAATT
>JAGLFI010000238.1 GCA_023144585.1 Desulfobacula sp.
TATTCTGGATTCTTCTCAATGCCCGTTGCAAGCGTTTGTCCGATCTCACAATGCCGACATAATTCCACATCAACCGCCGAATTTCATCCCAGTTATGGGAGACGACAATGGCTTCATCACTGTCTGTGGTATCGGTTTCGTCCCAAAGATCCAGAGTGACGATTACTTTATTTCCAATGGACTTGAACTCTTCAATTGATGATTGATATGCCCTGTGGGAATAGACCAATGCTTCAAGCAGGGAATTGGAGGCAAGCCTGTTAGCACCATGAAATCCTGTGCATGCGGTTTCACCAACGGCATAAAGTCTTTGAACATCTGTCTTCCCATTCAGGTCTGTGGCGACTCCGCCACACATATAATGGGCAGCCGGAACAACCGGAACAGGATCTTTGGTCATATCAATCCCACATTCAAGGCATTTAGAATATATATTGGGAAATCTTTTTTTAATATAGTCGGAATCCTTATGGGAAATATCCAGAAAAACTGAATCTGCACCGGTTTTCTTTAACTCGCTGTCAATGGCTCTTGCAACAACATCCCTACAGGCAAGTTCCTTGTCAGGAGAATATTTTTCCATAAACCTCTGTCCTTTAAAATCTATTAAAACAGCACCCTCCCCTCTTACCACCTCTGAAATAAGAAAATTTTTTGCTTCCGGATGATAGAGACATGTGGGATGAAATTGAACAAATTCCAGGTTTGCGACAGATGCACCTGCCCGGTATGCCATGGCAATACCGTCACCAGTTGCAATATCCGGATTAGAGGTATAAAGATAAACCTTGCTGGCCCCTCCTGTGGCAAGGAGGGTAATCCCTGCATAAAAAGTTTCAATTTTCCCGGTTTTATTATCCAGGACATATGCCCCGCAACAGATATTTTCACACTGGGTAACAATGAGTCCGCTTCGAATGCTGCTGGAAAATGTGACTAAATTTACAGCAATATGATCTTCTAAAATAGTTATATTCTCATTGCGCTCGACATTTGCCACCAGGGTATCTTCAATCTCTTTACCCGTTAGATCATGAGCATAAACGATCCTTTTAGCAGAATGCCCCCCTTCTTTGCCCAGTGAAAAATCATATTCACCATTGCCTTCAATATTAAAACTTGCCCCTTGTTTTACAAGCTCTTTAATCCTTTGGGGCCCGTCTTTCACCACCATCTTTGCGACATCTTTGTTGCAAAGCCCATCACCGGCATCAAGTGTATCTTTGATATGAAGGTCAAATGAATCAATCTTACTGAATACTGCAGCCACACCACCCTGGGCCAGGGCCGTATTGGTTTTTTGTATTTTTTTTTTAGTAATAATAGTGACTTTACCAAACTTTGCCACTTTCAGGGCATAGCTTAAGCCGGCAATTCCGCTTCCAATCACTAAAAAATCTGTCTTCTTAATCATAACAGGCTGGTTTTTTTCTTTTTACGTGTACTTAAACCAAAAAATAAACCAACAATAAAAACACCCGGACCAATCAAAAACCAAAGTTTCGGCTCATTGTTCAAGTCATTCTCCAACGTCTCGATCTGTGTTTTCTGGGCCTCGTACTGCTGCATCATTTCTTTATATTTTGCATCAAGTTTTAAAAAATTAGAAGATTCCTGTTTCAGTTTATTATATTTTTCTTCTATCTGAACCAATGTCGCATTTTTAACCGTAAGTGTCTTATTTTCATCTTCTATTGCTTCTAGTTTGGACATCAGATCCTGATTGTCTTTATTTAATTTTTCAACCAGAAGGGCATCCGGTACTTTCTGGGTTAAAAATCTTGACAAAACCCATCCAGTTCTTCCCTGATCTGTCTTTACATGGGGCCAGTCCTTTTGGTATTCAACAACTTCAAGTTTGGTGCCTGACTTTAACATGGCCACAATTTTGTGTTCCACCCCCGGGCCCGTCCGCATGGTAATGTTTGTAACCCCTGTCACATATATGTCTTCAGCAAATAAAGGACAGGCAAAAAATGCCATTGATAAAGATATGACCCAAAGGTATTGATATATATTTTTCATCCTATTCTCATCTCCTCTTATATCCGAAATTTATCGCTATTTTATTTTTCCAATCTCATCCCATATCATTGCATCCTGCCTTTATCAATATGAAAAATCATCTGGTTTTATAATACTGCATGGGATCCATTGTTTTATAAGAGTCTGTTTGAATATATTCCAGGAAAAATAAAAATGTCATTGGATCAACAAATCCGGGTATCCGGAATGCTTCTTTCTTGTTTTCATCCATAAACCTGTTGTCCGGATAACCTCTCACCTTATACATTTTTACAATAGGCTTTTGTTTATCTCCATCCACTCTGATAGAGACAAAATGTTCATTTAAAAATTGCACCACTGAATTGTCTTTAAAAGTAGCTCTTTCCATTTGGGCGCAATAGCCGCACCAGTCTGTTCTAAAATGTAAAAATATTTTTTTGTTTTGTTTTTTCGCCAGCCGGACACCTTCATTGTATTGTTTCCAGTCTATGGCTTCACATATCCCATGGCAAGGCATCAATACAAAAGCAACTATCATCGTAAGGACTATTTTTCTGCGCATCTGTCTTTCATATTTTTAGCAATTTAAAAAATAATTATTATATATAAATTGATACCAGATGAACAGCCCAAAAAAAAATGCTCAATTTTTTATTTTACAATGACTTCAAACACTACTCTCATATTTGCTTTGGCTTCCTTAGAATTTATTTGTTCGGGATTGGATTCATACATGGCAGGCCTTGTCTCCCCATATCCGATGACTGAAAGCCTCTTGAAAGGAATGTTTCCGACATCAACAAGGTAATTTTCGACAGTTGATGCTCTTTTTTCGCTTAGTTTCTGATTATAGT
>JAGLFI010000239.1 GCA_023144585.1 Desulfobacula sp.
TAATTGCTGGCCATGGTATAACCATAAGCACCGACGCTGAAAACTGCCACAAGGTCACCTCGCTCAAGCTTTGGTATTGCCCTGTTTTTTGCAAAATAGTCTGTACCTTCGCAGATGGGACCGACCACATCAACCTTCTCTGTATTTTCCATTTCCAAACCATTGATGCGTTTTTCAGGAACCAGGTTTGCAGCTACCCTGGTTGGCCAGATAAAATGAAATGCCTCATACAAACATGGACGGATCAGATCATTCATGCCTGCATCAACAATCACGAACGTTTTTTTGCCGCCTGACTTTTTAAAAACGGTGCGTGTCAGCATGATCCCTGCATTGGCAATGATGCTTTTACCCGGTTCGAGAATCAGCTTTAAATTTGCTGCTTTCAGCAGCGGCACGATCCTTTCGGCATAATCGGCGGCAGAGGGCACCGTGGCCGTCTCGTAATCAGCCCCGTAGCCCCCGCCCAGATCGAACTTATCAATTGCATAACCCTTGCCGCGCAAGTCCTCGACAAGCGGCAGGACTTTCTTGACAGAATTGACATACGGGTCGACAGTTTTGCCGCCAGAGCCGAGATGCACATGAATTACCGACATCTCGACAACGCCGTTGCCGGCATACTTATCATAAATCTTCAGCGTCCTTTCGATATCGATACCGAACTTGGTTTCCTTAACGCCTGTGGTAGTATGCCTGTGTGCATCATAATTGATATCCGGATTGACGCGCAGTGCGGATTTGGTCGTCTTACCATGTACTTTGCAAAGTGTGATAAGATTCTCAAGTTCCGCTTCGGATTCGATATTGAAACAGCCGATTCCTGCATCCAATGCCTCAATAATCTCAGTATCTGTTTTGCCCACACCCGCAAAGACAATTTGACTCATGTCTGCCCCTGCCTTTTGGGCTCTAAATAGTTCGCCGCCGCTGACAATGTCAAAGCCGCTGCCAGCCGCTGACAAGTTCTTGAGGATATGAATATTGCCGCACGCCTTGATTGAATAACAAATCGTCGTATCAATGTCGGCATATGCGGTTTGAATTTTTTTCAGATGATCAAGGAACGTTGCCTTGCTGTAAATATACACCGGCGTACCAACCTTCTCTGCAATCTTAGCAACATCCACACCCTCGGCAAACAACCTCCCGTTTTTATAATTAAATGAATCTATAGCGGGCCTCCTTTTTTCTAATATTTTTCTTCCACAGTCTATAAATATTTTAATCCAATTTCCGGAATCTTACACCTTTTAATTCCCAATGGCTATCTGTAATCTTTGTAATTAATTTGATATCTCGCTGCTTTATAAGAAAATTTTCTTACCGTAATCCCGATGAGTTTAGCCGCCTTATTAATATTTCCTCTTGTATTTTTCAAAGAATCCATCAGTATTTCTCTTTCAAGATGGGCCACAGCATTTTCAAGGGAGAGAGGAAGCGTTTTGGATTTGATTCCTGTCTGAAGGGTGGCGGGAAGATGATAGCTGTGGACAGCCCCTTCATTACAGAGGATGACCGCCCGTTCAATACAGTTTTCAAGCTCTCTTACATTTCCGGGCCAGTGATACTCCATCATCATGTCAATGGCAGGGGTCGTGATCCTTTTGATATTTTTATCCTGTTCTTTTCTGTATTTTTCAAGAAAGTGATCGGCAAGCAGGATAACATCGGTTTTTCTCATTCTAAGGCTGGGGATATAAATGGAGAAGACATTCAGCCTGAAATAAAGATCATCCCTGAATCTGCCCTGTTGAACCATCTCTTCAAGGTTTGAGTTGGTGGCAGCAACAATTCTGACATCACTTTTTATGGGCTTATATCCCCCGACTCTTTCAAATTCCTTTTCCTGCAGGACTCTTAACAGTTTTACCTGGGCGGCAAGGGCCATATTGCCGATTTCATCTAAAAAGATGGTGCCGTGATTCGCCATTTCAAACTTGCCTTTTTTCTGGCGAAAAGCCCCGGTAAACGCTCCTTTTTCATGGCCGAATAATGCGCTTTCAATAAGGTTTTCCGGTATGGCGGCACAATTTATTTTGATAAAAGGTTTTTTGTTCCTATCGCTGTTATAATGAATGGAATTGGCGACAAGCTCTTTTTCGGTACCGCTTTCTCCCCGGATCAGAACCGTTGCAAAAGAAGAAGATACCTGGGAGATCATTTGAAAGACTTCTCTCATTTTGTTGGAATTTCCAATGATATTAGTAAAGCTGTACCTGTTCTCAAGCTCAGTTTTCAACCGGATGTTTTCTGTTTTCAACTGTTTTTTTTCAACCCGGATCGTTTCTATATTGATGACATGATGGGCCACCATGGCTGCCACAACCGATAAAAATTTTTCTCCTTTTTCCAGGGATTTTTTGCCTTCAAAAGGTCTATCCGCACTGATGGCACCGACAACACGGTTATCTTTTTTTATGGGAACGCAGATATAAGAATAATCCTGGCCCTGGGCAAGACCCCTTGAATGGGTTTTATCCAGGAATAACGGCTCTTCGCTGATTCGTGGAACCACAGCCGGCTCTCCGCTTTGAATCACTTTGCCGATGATGCTTTCACCGGGAAGATACTTGATTTGACGGGTGGTATTTTCAGAAATACCATGGGCAATCTCAATCCTTATTTCACCGGTTTCAGAGTTGGTGAGAAAGATGATACCCCTGACCAGATTCAAGGATTCAGATAGAACACTTAATACTTTGAACAATGATTTTTTCATGTCCATGTGCTGATTCAGTGCTTCACTGATTTCATACAAAAGCGAGATTTCTTCAAAAGATTTCATTATAATTATTCCAAATAATTATTCATATGAGCCTCTTGCAGAAA
>JAGLFI010000024.1 GCA_023144585.1 Desulfobacula sp.
TATCAAGATTAATTACGGAGCTGGTCCATGACTGATGATATCCTGCAAAGCATGAAAGGACAATTTTTACTTGCCATACCCGGGCTTCCCGATCCCAATTTTGCCCAGACCGTGACATGTCTGTGTGAACATAATGAATCAGGTGCCCTTGGTTTTATTGTGAATAAGGTGCATCCGCTTCTTACAGGAAGAGAATTATTTGAGGATTTGAATATTAAGTGCGACAAGAGTGTTGATACGCTGGAGATTTATCTTGGCGGGCCGGTCCAGCCCAGCGGGGTGTTTGTTCTTCATGGCCCCCCCTATGACTGGAATGAAAGTCTGAAAGTTTCAGATTGGCTGGCTTTGAGTAATTCAAGAGATATCCTTGAGGCAATTGCAGTTCAAAAAGGGCCCAAATCCTTTATGGTTGTACTCGGATGTGCGGGATGGGGACCTATGCAATTGGATAATGAATTAAATGATGCCGCCTGGCTGACCTGCCCAATCTCTGAAGAAATAATTTTTTCCACCGATACCCAATTAAAATATGAAAAAGCGATGATGCTGATTTATTGATTCTCCCTGCCAAAATGATGACAAATAAAACAACACCAATAAATTCTATTGAAAAAATAATTAATGAAACGTTAACAATTCTTCAACTGGTTGAAGCAATCCCGCAAATGAATGACAGTTCATTTGATGAGTATCAAACAATCTGCCACAATATTCCTGAGTATATTCGGGCAGGGCGCTTGAAAATAGCTGTTGTCGGGGTCATTAAGTCTGGTAAAAGTACCTTTGTTAATTCTTTGGTCGGAAAGGAATTGGTAAAGAGAGGGGCGGGCGTTATCACCTCAATTACCACAAGAATTCAAAAAGGGAGAAATAATCAAGCCAATCTTCATTTTAAATCATGGGATGACATTAATTTTCAATTACAAAAAGCCCTGTTGTTATTTCCCGATGACGGTTCCGGTTATAGACCTGATTATAGCCCTGGTTATAATTCTGGTGATTTTGATATCCGGCGTGGAAAAGACAGGAAATATTTAAAAAAAGTATACCAGACACTAACCAGTGATTTTCCGGTCACAAAAAACGGTATCAGAGCTGAAAACCTTTTGATCAGGCATGCACTTTACGGATTTGACACCTGTAAAGACCTGGTTCAGGCTGATGAAATTGTTGTTTGTTTTGAATCAAAAAATTTTGACAAACACAAGGTTTATACATCTGATCCCAATAAAGCTTTTTATATCAAGGATGTCTGTCTGAATGTGTTTGGTAAAGTAATAGCCCCCGATATTGAAATTGCCGATTGCCAGGGAGCAGATTCAACCGACCCGGCGCAGCTTGCCCAGATTTTAACCTATCTTGAATCATCAAATCTGATTATCTACTGCATCAGTTCCCGAACCGGGTTGAGACACTCAGATATTGTATTTTTAAACCGGATTAAAAATTTAGGACTATTGGATAATATTCTTTTTGTCAATAATTGTGATTTAACCGAGCATGAAAATTTTGAGGACCTGATTAAAATAGAAACCAGTATTCGAGACAACCTTGAATTTTTAGAGATACAGCCCCAAATTTTTTCTTTTTCTTCACTTTACAACCTTTTTTCCAAACTTGAATCAAAATTAAATAAAAAGGATGCAGCTCGGTTAAAGTTTTGGCAAAAAGAAAAGGAAATGATTCAGTACTGTGATTTGCAAACAGAAAAATTCAATTCTTTTCTTAATCAGGTGATTGATAAAAACCGGTATGAGCTTTTGATCTCAAATCATCTGAAGCGGCTTGATATTATTGTTGGCCAGTTGGAACAACGGGCAGATATTTTTCTTGATTTGCTGTCTTCTGACAAATTAAAGGAAGAAAAGGCAATCAGGATATTGGATGATTTGCATCAAAATGCATCCCGGTTAGAAACCATCGTGGCAAATTCTATCCAGGGAGCTGTCAGCGGTTTAAAAGATGAAATAGACTCAAATATCAAAGATACTTTTGTTCAGGACAAGAAGGCAATCTTAAAAAAAGCCCGAGAATATATTCAAACGACTGTCCTTGATGTTGAACAATACAGATCCGTGGCAAAGGAATCAGGGTTCAAGCAAATTTTATATTTAATATTTCAGGAGTTTAAACGCAAGCTGGATTTATATGTTATTGAAGATGTTAACCCCCGGTTAAAAAGATTTATTAAGACCCAGGAAGAAAGAATTACATCATATTTTCAGTCTTTATTTGATTCATATCAGATTGATTTATACCAGATTAATTTGTTAAAGGCCGATCATTATTCACAATTTGAAGACATGCCGGAATTTGCACAGCAACAAAATGATTTTATTGCTTTAGTGGATATCGATAAAATAAAAAAAATACTGGGTCTTCAATTACCGGTCAGGATATTTGAGGCAGAATATACACCTATAATAAAGGCCAACATCATGACGGGTTTTTGTCTGCAGACGTTGTCGCAAATATTCTTTTCATTATCGAACAGAGAATCCGTGTTTTCGTTTTCGCCTGCATTGAAAAAAGCCGCTGTGAAAATTAAAAAAGAAAACAAAAAAGTTATAAAAGATCAATTTGAGCGATACCAGCTAAGCTTGCAAACAAACTATTTTTTGCCTTTAATTGAGGCTGCCACAAGGGATTTTAAGGAAAAAATAAGTGAACGGTTCAACCAATATCATTCTTTTAAAGAAGAGATTGAGTCTCTTCTATCTTTAAAGCATTCTGAAAAAAAAGATCAAAAAAAGAAGGTGTTATCTATAAAAAACCGAATTCAAAGGCTATCTGCTGACATCGCATCATACCCGGAAATATCATGGGAATAAGATGATAAATTTTAAGTATAGTTCTTTTTTTTAATTTCTTGTGTAACACATCCGGACAATTGATCAGGGGTTATATCAAGGTGAAGAAAGATTTTATTTTCCAGGTTCATAGCTTGGGTCCACATGATCTGAATTTTGTCTTTAAACTCTTTATGGGTTCCATACCGAACCTTTATGTATTCAAGCCGTTCTGCTAGGGGCACTACTTTATCATGCAATACTCTTTTATCGGAATAATTGACGATCTCCTGTTCTGAAACGGGTATATCATTTTCAAAAGCATCTAAAAGGACATGCTGGCGGACGATATTACCTATCTCTGGATAACCCAGTTCAGTTAACAAAAGACCGCCGGTATCAGAATGACTCTCGTTGGTATCAAAACTTCTTGTTTTTGTGATATCGTGAAGCAGAGCTGCAGATGTTGCCAGCCGGATATCTAAATCGGAAGAATATTCTTTAAGTTTTTGAGTTAAGAAAAGTGTAATATTGGAAACCATGACGGAGTGATCGATAATGTGATCCATCATATTCATTTTATTTATCAGTTTAAAACATTCTGTTTTTGATGGTATGTTCATAGACTCCTAATTTAATCCATTTTATTTAATCAGGTTAAATTATTTTAAATGATAAAATAGTATTGAAATTATACCTCTTGCTGTTATGATAGAAAAGGATTTTTTTTAAAAGGCAGTGGTAGATTACAATGTTGAAAAAAATAATTTCAGGTGGACAGACCGGCGCGGACAGGGCAGCACTTGATGTGGCCATTAAATTCGATATTGAACATGGTGGATGGATTCCAAAGGGTCGTAAAACGGAAAAAGGCCCTTTGCCAATGAAATATCGATTATTTGAAATGAATACAAGTGACTACAGGGCAAGAACAAGACAGAATATTACTGATTCCCATGGTACTGTAATTATCTCCCGTGGTAACCTTACTGGGGGATCTAAGCTTACCCAGAGTTTTGCAATAGTTGTCGGCAGGCCGAATTGTTATCTTGATCTCTTAACGACAGAGGAGTTTGAGGCAGCCATTATTTTAAAATCGTTTATACTGGAAAATAATATTCAAATTTTGAATGTAGCCGGTCCCAGATTGAGCCATCATCCCGGTATCTACATGGATGTAAAAACGATTCTTGAAGCCATGCTCTATCTTCTTTTTCTGGATGCGCGACAGGACGAATATCTCAAAGAATACATTCCGATGGGTCCCGGTAAAGAGGATTTTCCTCAAACCATGGATGAAGCTATTAGCTTGCTGAAGGATGATTTATCGCTAAAGACAAAAACATTTATTGCCAAATTTAATTCCTACAATATCCACATGCTCTATTTTACATTGCTGGATTATATAAGACACCGGGTGGGATTTGATATGGAAAATAAACCGCTTTTAAAAGATTGCTCCGTCTGGATGAAGGAGGAGAAGTCTACCATTGAAGATGCCGTTATGGGGATTTTAAAACGGTTCAAGCAAGATCTTGAAAAAGATCATATTTTGAGGATGGTGCAATGATACCCATTCGAGATACCCAACCCTCCAATTGTGTTCCCGTTGTAACCTATATCCTTATGGGAGTAAATCTGCTGGTATTTACCCTGCAAATTCAAATTGGATTAAATAATGAGGCCTTCTTTTATTCTTACGGGTTGGTTCCGGCAAAATATACGGTCCATGAGATGTCGAAATATTTTTCAATAGGCAATCAGCTGTTTTCCATTTTATCCTATATGTTTTTGCATGGCGGATTTTTACATTTTATCGGGAATATGTGGACACTGTATATTTTTGGAGACAATGTCGAAGAATATTTTGGTTCCATACGATTCTTGGGGTTTTATTTGATTTGCGGTATCATTTCAGGACTCTTTCATTTTTTTGTAAATCCCATATCCATGGTGCCGACCATTGGTGCAAGCGGGGCCATTGCCGGTGTCATGGGCGCCTATTTTTTGCTGTATCCGAAATCACGGATTTTAACCCTTATTCCCATCATCATCATTCCCTGATTTATTGAAATACCGGCGTTTATTTTTCTTGGACTCTGGTTTCTAATCCAGTTTCTAAATGCAGCCGGCAGCGGTGCTGGATCAGGTATTGCCTGGTGGGCACACATCGGAGGATTTATAGCAGGGTTTGTGCTGGTCCGGCTGAACAAAAAGCTGCCGGAAACAGGTATAAAACAGAAGATCAGTCAATTTACTGCCAAAAAACGGTCCCCAAAGCTTCAAATGGTTGTTACATCCGGCAGACCGGACAGCCCGGATCTTTACGGGAATATTGATATTACTTCTATTGAGGCCATTGCCGGTACAAATAAAATGGTAACAATTCCATGGGGATTTTATAAACCTCTGTACCGGGTCAAGATTCCTTCCGGGGTCAAACCGGGAACCCGGTTAAGGCTTTCCGGAATGGGTAAATCCGTTCCGGATGGAATAAAAGGAGACATGTATCTTAAGGTGAATGTTAAAAATGCTTTTTAAAAAAATCATAAAAATAATTGTCTGGCTCTGCCTGGGGTTTACAATTGTCGTGCTTTGTCTGTTTATCAGTCTTTCTGCTATTGTGGAGTCCCAGATCGTAAAGAGGATCGAAAAGAGGCTGCCGCAATTCTTAAATCCAAATGATATTGAGTTTGATATTCAAAAATTGGGTTTTTATAATACATTTGTTTCCAAAATTCGTGTCACCAAGGGCATATCAATTGATTCTGTAAATATTGATTATGATATTCAAAATATGTCATCCATTCGTCTTAGTAAGGTGATGATATCAGGGCTAAGTATTCATGCAAGCCTTGATGAAAATAACCAAATTAGAATACAGGGATTGGAGTTTCCAAAATATTCAAAAGATAACTCCAAACAATCTGATCCGCCGGATCTTTCTGGTTCATTTGGTCTGGCCGGGCTGTCTTTTTTGCCTGAAAAAATTGTCTTACAGAATGGTAAAATAATTTTACATGCATTGGGTGATGAATTTTTGATTCCTTTTGATGTGCTGTCTACTATTAAGTCAAAGGATAGAAAAATAGTTGCCCAAACCCTGCTGTACCCCTTTGGAGAAAAAATTAACACTTTTGTCTCTTATGACTTAGACAAGGGAATTGAGTTCGTAAAGGTTGAAGGCAAATCCTTTGATTTAAGACATATGGATCAATTTGTTTCAAAAATAAGTCATCAGGTACAATTAAAGGGTCTGGTTGATTTTAATCTGGAATCATCTTCGCCTCAAAATGAGTGGAAACTAAATATTTCCCAGGTTAGTTTTACTCAACCTGTTGAGGCAGCCATCAAAGATTTGTCAACGACTCTTTTGATAGATAATCAGAAAATAAGCGCCAGCGGTACCTTTGGCATATCTCATTCGCTACTGCCGCCAACCCGGATGGAATATGAGTTAACCCTTAATTTAAAAAACGATTATTTTTTTAATTTAAAATTTAAAAACAGCAAAACACAACTTTATAAAATTGCCTATGAATCCAATACTGCAAACCTAAAAAAACCTCAATTGAATGCCCATTTCAGTGGCACGCCTTTAAAAAGTAAAGGGAAAATAACCCTGCGTTTGAAAGAAGGCCGCATTCAACATCAAAAAGAGGCTTTTCTTTTTGAAGATGCAAAAGTAACCTCGGATATTGCCCTGGATTTTACCGATACAGGAAAAGGGCTGAATTCAAAATGGGCATTAACTGCCAATAATATCAGTATTAAATCAGACTTGATGGATTTAAGTTTTCCGCTTGCAGGCGCCTCAGGATGGTTCCATATAGACAAAAACAATAAATCATCCCTTGGCATGACATTGAAGGCTTTGGACGGGAAAATAACATCTACTCAATTTAAGGCCCGGGCTTCTGGTATTAATATTGAAGTTCCCTTCTCTTATCCCAATGTGGAGAAAAAATTATATGGAAAGTATTCTATTCCGACCCTTTTATACAATAATCAATATAAGTTCAGCGCAAAGGGTAAAATTCTTCAAACAGATTCAAAAGAATTTCAGGTCATGGGGGAGGCGATGTTTAAGAGATTGCCTGATTTAAACGTTCAATTTAAATCAAATTTCGGGTTTGAGAAAGGGCTTTTTGCATCCCTGGATTTTAAAACAAATCCCGTCAAACTAAATGACGCAGATATAGTGAAACTGATCGGGCAGAAAATTCAAAATGCAGAAATTGACGTGACCGTTTCGGCCAAAGGGAAAGCAGAATTTTTAAATCATCAATTAAAAACCTTTATGGGGATCAATGTCAGCGATGGCAATGTTTCAATTCCGGATATGAATTTGATCGCAACCGGGATAAATACCAAAGTTGATTTTAATGATCTGCTGGTACCGGAAAGTGTTCCCGGGCAGGTTCTAACCATTGATTTAATTGAAATGAATAAAATAGAAATCAATGATGCAAGGATTCGATTCAGCATAGAGGATGCCAGATCCCTTCTTATTGAAAATATACGGTTTAATTGGTGCAATGGGCTTGTCTCAACGGAATCCATCCGGATACCCCAGAAGAATAACACGTATTCTTTGAACCTCTATTGTGACCGGTTGGAATTGGTACAACTCTTAAAACAAATGGGGGCCTTTCATGCGGAAGGAACCGGCACATTAAACGGTCGGATTCCCGTAATTTATTCTGATGGCAATATTTCATTTGATAATGGATTCTTGTTCTCAACTCCCGGCAGTGGCGGAAAAGTCGTTATTGACAACGCAGACATGATAACCGCAGGTATTCCCATGGACAACCCGCAGTTTGCACAACTGGATCTTGCCCAGGAAGCGTTGAAGGATTTTGAGTACAAATGGGCAAAATTAGAATTTTACACCTTTGAAGATACCCTTTATATCAATATGGAGCTTGATGGAAAACCTGCCAAACTTCTGCCCTTTGAGTATAAAAAAGAGATCGGAGGATTTATCAGGGTGGATGCTTCAAGCCCGGGATCACACTTCCAGGGAATAAAACTGGATGTAAATTTAAAACTTCCCTTTAATGAAGTGATGAAATTTGGTAATAAGATAAAATCAATTTTTAATTAGTAAAAAAGGAGAGTGTATGACCCGAAAACTGTTTTTTATCGCATTGTTCCTTATTGCCTTTGTTTTTGCAGGTTGCCAGTCAACTCATCAAGTTGAAGTAAAGCCTGTCGAAATAAAGCCCATTCACATCACCATTGATATTAATATCAAAGTTGATAGGGCACTTGATGACTTTTTTGATGATATTGACGCAGCTGAAGACAAAATTAAAGACGATTAGGAGGTAGTATGAATATCCGCAATATTTTTAAAGTACATATTTTGATTGTCCTTTGCCTGATGATCACAGCTCAGTTTGTTTTTGCAGCAGGAATTAAAGAAAGAATGAAACAGCGGCTTCCTGTAATTGTTAATTTAAAAGCAAAGGGTATTGTGGGTGAGAGCAACAAAGGGTATCTGGCATTTGTAACGGGCAAAAGAGCCCAGGAAGGCGTTATTGCAAGTGAGAATAAAGATAGAAAAACGATTTATAACCATATCGCGAAACAGCAGAAGGCAGCTTTGAAATTTGTCGAACAAAGGCGTGCAAAACAGATAGCGGATCGAGCAAAACCAGGAGAATTTATTCAGAAACCGGATGGATCATGGTATAAAAAGTAAGCTTCATGACCTTTTTCATTCGAGCCGGACAGCGTAAGATCCGGTCTGAATGAAATAAGATAGCCCCTTTTTTAAGTGGTGCAAATACCATATTTTTCCCTTAATAAATAAGAGTTGTCAGAAATTGATTAGTCATTTATTTTTTTTGAGTCGATTTATGTGAGCTATCAACTTTAACCCAAATAAAAGAGAGAATATAAATGAGCGAGAAAAATCACCTGTACGTCTTATGGACCAATGATGATCCGGTTACAGCAGAAAAAATGGTTTTCATGTATACCATAAATTCTCTTCTCCATGGTTGGTGGGAAAAAGTAACCCTCATTGTTTGGGGAGCCCCTGCTAAGCTCGTGAGCGAAAATGATGATATTCAGAAAAAAATGAAAAAAGCACTGGATACTGGCGTTCATATAACAGCCTGCAAGGCCTGCGCTGATCAACTTGGCGTATCAGAGGATCTTGAAAAACTTGGGATTGAAGTTAAATATTGGGGCGAGTCGCTTACAGAGATTTTAAAAAATGATGAAACGCTGTTGACAATTTAAAATGACCGCAGTTAAAATTCGGGAAAGCTGTTATTGTGTTTGATCAGAAATTTGAAACCTGCACTATTTTAAAAGTGATGATCCGGCATTGAAGGATTTAGAGACTTGAATTTGTTTTGATCAAAGATACCATTTGAATTATTGAAGATTGGAAGTGTCCCTGTCAGAAGTATTCAGAGGTCGGAATTATTTAGGATATCAAAAACATACGTCGTTTATAAAAATTTGAAAAATGACCGTTAATACAACGCCACCCTAAAAACATTAAATGACAAGTCGATACCTTAATTGTTGATTGTGACAAAAAAAGACTTTTGCGGAAAATACGGTTGGGTTTATCCAAAGCCAATCTCAGAATATCGAGTTTTATTTAGCACAAAGCCTTTAATTTTAGAGGTCCTTAAATCAATATTTTTAAGTTTCATTTCCATGATAAGCTGTTCTTTTCTATCCTCAAGAAAAGTGATCATTTTTTTGGCATCTTTGGCAATGTCAGAAAGAATTTTCAACTCTGAATCCTTAAGATAGATTCTTGCCTGATAAAAAGTGATTATCTGATCGATTTCCCTTTGACGGATACGATCGGAATAAGAAGTGACCATTGATGTTCTTCATTTTGGTTATTGCATCTGCCAGTGTCATCAAACTACAGCGTCTAATTGAAGTTTAAAGGATTTGATAATATTATTCAACTCAATATAGCAAGCTGAAAAGCCTATTGCCTGAAGTTAAGTATTATTATCCTTGTACATATTCATTCCTAAAATTATTCAGTGATGTCCGGTTAAGTTTTTGCATATCTCATTCTTGGTCTTTTTTGCTTTCTGATAACATTTTTATTTGATTCTTTTGACACAGCATTAGAACGTAATTTGTTCTGTATTGTGTTTCTGAGCTGACGAATCCTTTTTATAGAAACTGGTTCGTTGAACTGCTCCTGGCAATGTATGGCCATCAATAA
>JAGLFI010000240.1 GCA_023144585.1 Desulfobacula sp.
CTTGCCATTCTGATCGAAACCATGCGAAGAGAAGGATTTGAACTTTGCGTGGGAAGACCCAAAGTTATTTATAAATATAAAGAAGGAAAAACACTGGAGCCCATTGAGCATTTGTTTGTGGATTGCGGTGAAACTTTTTTAGGTGTGGTAACGGAAAAACTTTCCATTCGAAAAGGCAAGATGACCAATCTTGTAAATAACGGCAAAGGCAGGGTGAGAATTGAATTTTCAATTCCTTCAAGATCCTTGATCGGGTATAGGGATGAGTTTATGACAGATACCCGGGGAACAGGAATTATGAATTCATACCTTTCCGGATACGAAGAACACAGGGGAAATTTTCCTGTCCGATTTAACGGGTCCATTGTTTCAGACAGACAGGGCAAAGCCGTTCCCTATGCATTGTTTAACCTTGAACCCAGGGGACAGATGCTTATCCAACCCGGAACTCCGGTATATGAGGGAATGATTGTCGGAGAACACAACCGGCATCAGGATATTAACGTGAATGCCTGCAAGGAAAAGAAACTTTCCAACATGCGGGCATCCGGGAAAGACGAAAATGTTGTCTGCTCGCCAATTAGGCTCATGCCCCTTGAAAAGGCCCTCCATTTTATCCGGGATGACGAAATGGTGGAAGTCACGCCTCTTTCCATACGCCTTAGAAAAACTGTGCTGAATGCTTCTAAGCGTCAGATTTTGAAAGCAAAACAAAAAAAGAAGGATAAAAAATTATAATTATAATTTGGTGACAAATCATCAGATGGATAGATAAAGATTTCCAAAAAACATATTTTTTTGCAAAAATAGCTGCAAGGTATTATAATACTTAAAAAACGTTCCTTTGCATCTTTCCGGGATTTTAATCAAGGTATCAATATGAATTGGAAACAAAAAATCGTTGACCCTGATATTGTCATGAAAAAGATCAGGCCGGGAATGAGTATTTTTCTGGGCACGGGCATTTCTGAACCCCGCACTCTGGTAAAGCATCTGATGAGTTCCGATTACAAGAAGCTGATGGACCTTGAACTGATTCAACTTGTGAATTTCAGTGATTCGATATCCCTTAAAACGCTTGATTCACATAAATACCGGCTGAAGACTTTCAGTTCAGGCAATATGGTAAATAAAGCGATTGACAAAGGGTTGGTTGACTTGATTCCTACCCGGTTCAAAACACTGCACCGGCTGTTTGACTCAGGGCGCATCCAGGTGGATGTTGTGTTTATCCAGATTTCCCCACCCAATGATTCAGAAAATGCCAGCCTGGGGATTTCCATTGATGTGGGCCGCTCTGCCATGGAACAGGCCTTTCTTGTTGTGGGAGAGATCAATCCCAAAACTCCCAGGACCTTTGGTGATACCTTTGTCAATATGTCGGAGTTTGATATGCTGATCTATTCACAGGATGACCCAGTTTATTTTGAGCGCTGGGAAACCAGTCCTGTTTTTGACCAGATAGCCGGCCGTATTGCTTCGCTGATTCAGGACAAAAGCTGTATTGCATTTTCCATCGGCCCCCTGTTTGAATCCCTGGGTAAAAAATTAGTGAATAAGCAACATCTTGGAGTCCACACCCCTGTGTTTACCGATGCCTTGATGGACCTTATAAAAAGTGGGGCCGTGACCAATCTTTATAAAAATGTCTTCCAGGGAAAATCTATTGCATCCTATGCATTTGGGACACCTGATCTCATGGCCTGGCTTGACCGGAACCATATGGTGGAATTCCAGGGAATCCAAACGGTTTTTGATCCGGTCAATATCGGTAAAAACCCAAAATTTGTTGCAGTAATTCCTGTGCGCAAAATTGATCTGTCCGGGCGCATTGTTTTACACCACGGCAAAGGCAATGTCATCAGCGGCCCCATAGAACTGATGGATTCTTTTTCAGGGGCACAGATCTCCAAGGGAGGTCGTATCATATTCGGCCTGCCCAGCAGGAACCTGAAAAATTACCCCAATATCAAACTTTCAATCGAACGATACTACAATCAGTTGGGATTTGAAGAATCCATTGATATGGTGGTGACAGAATATGGAACCGCCATGCTCAACGGTCTTTCCATACGGGAACGGGCCCAGGCCCTGATCGAAATTGCTCATCCGGATGACCGTCTGGAGTTATTTAACAAGGCAAAAAAGAAAAATATGCTCTATCCGGACCAGATATTTTTAAAGGAAAGCAGCCATCTATATCCCGGTGATATTCGTGAGCAGCAGACCTTTAAAAATGGAATCAAGGTGAGATTCAGACCTATAAAACCGTCGGATGAGGAACAAATGAGAAGACTATTCTACCGTTTTTCCGATGAATCCATCTATTATCGATATTTTTGCTCTGTCACCATCATGCCCCATTCAAAAATGCAGGGATATGTCAATATTGACTGGAACCATACCATGTCAATCGTAGGTCTTGTGGGAGAACCAGGTGAAGGCATAGTTATCGCAGAAGCCAGGTATCTAGGGGGAAAATCAGACGCTATGGCTGAAATCGCCTTAATTGTTGATGAAAAATTTAATAACCTTGGCATTGCCACCTATATGGTAAATTTATTGATAAAACTTGGGAAAGAAAGGGGGCATTGAGGTTTTTACAGCTGAAGTCCTGTTTTCCAATTTCAAAATAATGAAGGTGTTTAAAAAGGCCTGCCCAAATCTTAAGGTCGAACTGGAAGACGGAGTTTACAGCGTTGCTATGCCTTTTTTAGAAATTCAATAGCCTTATTCTTGTGTTCAATCAAAAACCCTTTCATATTTATATTTTTAAATAGCTAAATATTTTAGCTTGAGAGCCTCTTGCAGAAATAAAT
>JAGLFI010000241.1 GCA_023144585.1 Desulfobacula sp.
ACATGCGGCTTTGTCCGCTCAAATTTTTCCTTAGCCATCTTCTTTACTCCTCCTGTGGAATATTATCAGGATACAAAAAATATTTATTACCACCTGAAATGTGCAAATGCCTTGTTGGCCTCTGCCATTTTGTGTGTATCGTCCTTTTTTTTCATTGCACCGCCACGTCCGTTGCAGGCGTCAAGCAATTCTGCAGCAAGCTTATTGGCAAACCCCTTTTCAGAACGATTCCGGCTAAAGTTAATCAACCAACGAAAGGCGAGAGCTGTTTGTCTGCTGGGTTTAATATCAGTCGGTACCTGGTATGTCGAACCACCGATTCTTCTGGATTTAACCTCAACTGCAGGCCTGATGTTGTCAATTGCTTTTTTAAGTATATCCAAGCCGGGCTCATTCATTGTTTCTTGCACTTTCAACAAAGCAGTTGATATGGCTTTGCGAGCTGCATTCTTTTTCCCTTGTTTCATGACGCAGTTAACAAATTTAGCTGCAAGCTTTTCTTCCGGCGTGGCATCTTTTGTTACATTATCAAGGTTGATCTCTTCTACTGCCATTATTCATGTCCACCATAACTTAAATTAAAATCTGTTAACATTTATTTAGGTCTTTTTGCTCCGTATTTTGATCGACCCTGTCTTCTATCATCAACACCTAAGGTATCAAGAGCCCCTCTGACGATATGATAGCGAACACCTGGCAAATCTTTTACCCTGCCACCTCTGACCAGAACAACGGAATGCTCCTGAAGGTTATGACCCATACCGGGTATATATGCAGCAACTTCCATTCCGGTAGTCAAACGAACCCTGGCCACTTTTCTCAATGCAGAGTTTGGTTTCTTTGGAGTTGACGTGTACACCCTGGTGCAAACCCCACGCTTTTGAGGTCCGCCTTTCAAAGCAGGTGTGCTAACCTTTTTTTCTGCTTTTTTTCTACCTTTTCTAACCAACTGATTAATGGTCGGCATAACTTTCCTTTACGCTCCTTATCAATTTTAAACCATTTTCATACACGACAAAATATTTAATTCTACTTTCACTTACCAAAAATGTCAAGTTCTTTTATTTTTAATTTAAACTTGCTCGATTTCTCCAAACTCAGGTTCAACATCGGAATATCCATGAAAACCAGTGCCGGCAGGAATCATACGGCCCATTATAACATTCTCTTTCAATCCTCTAAGGCTGTCATACTTACCTTCAATGGAAGCAAGGGTCAATACTTTTGTTGTTTCCTGGAATGATGCAGCAGAAAGAAAGCTATCCGTGGACAATGATGCTTTGGTAATACCAAGGATCAACGGTTCTCCTTTTGCCGGCTCACCGCCCTGCATGGCCACTTCCTGGTTTACCTCTTCCAACTTGACTCTATCGACCTGTTCATCGGGAATAAAGTTGGTATCACCGGGATTTATGACTTTTACCCGTCTCATCATCTGGCGGATAACCACTTCAATGTGCTTGTCATTAATCCTTACACCCTGGAGCCTGTAGACTTCCTGCACCTCATCCACCAGATATTTGGCCAAAGCCACTTCACCTTTTATATTCATGATATCCTGGGGGTTGGCACTTCCGGCAACCAGAGGATCACCCGCTTTAACATAATCACCGTCATAGACTGTGACATGGAGTCCCTTGGAAATGGAATATTCTTTCTTTTCACCCACATCTGCCGGGGTAACAATAACTTTTTGCCGTCCCTTGGTTCCTTTTTGAACTGTCACATATCCATCAATTGCGGTCAGCACACCCGGATCTTTGGGCTTTCTGACTTCAAAAAGCTCTGCAACCCTGGGAAGACCGCCTGTAATATCCTTTGTTTTAGTGGTTGCCCGGGGTAGTTTGGCAATCACATCACCCGCCATGACCTGGTCATCTTCTTCAACCGTCAGGATTGCATTTATTGGCAGATAGTATCTTGCAGCCATTTTTGAATTAGGGAGTTTAACTCCCTTGCCATCTTTATCTTTTATGGTAATTCTCGGCCTGATCTCAGCTTCTTTTCCCTCAATTATGGTACGGGACACTTTCCCGGTTACAGGGTCAATCTGTTCCTGAATAGTGGATCCAACCTCTATATCAGCAAAACGAATGCGGCCTGTAATTTCTGTAATAATCGGTGTTGTAAACGGATCCCAGGTGGCAATCACGTCACCCGGCTCGACTTTATGCCCGTCCTTAAGATGGAGGGTAGCGCCATAAATCACCGTCTCTTTTGTTCTTTCCCGTCCTTCTTCTCCTACGATGGTAATCCTGCCGCCCTTCCTGTTCATTACAATGACTTCATTATCAGCAGAGATGACTGTCTGGATATCTTCTTTGTATTTCAATCGACCCCCAACCCTGGCTTTGATTTCTGCAACTTCAACCTTTCTGGAAGCAGTACCACCAATGTGGAAGGTTCTCATGGTCAACTGGGTCCCGGGTTCACCAATGGACTGAGCTGCAACGATTCCAATGGCCTGCCCAATTTCAACTGTTACACCATGGGCAAGATCCCGACCATAACATCTGGCACAGACCCCATGTTTTGTGTTACAGGTAAGAACGGAACGAATTTTAACCTTTTGGACACCGGCTTCTTCTATTCTTTTAACATGATGTTCTGAAAGTTCGGTATCCACTCCGGCAATAAATTCATCTGAGTAGGGATCATGGATATCTTCCTGTGTAACCCTTCCAAGTATTCTTTCCCCAAGGGTCTGAATAATTTCCCCTCCCTCGTACAGCGCCTCCACCTCAATACCGTTAATGGTATCGCAATCGATTTCATTAATGGTACAATCCTGGCCCACATCGGCCAG
>JAGLFI010000242.1 GCA_023144585.1 Desulfobacula sp.
ATTTTTTTTACAGATGCTCTAACTTTCATCCATTAACTCCTAACCTAATATTTTTATATCGTATAAAATTAATTATTTATTTATATCTATATGTAATTCTACCCCGGCTTAAATCATAAGGTGAAATTTCTACGGTCACCCTGTCTCCGGGTAAGATCTTAATAAAATGCATTCTCATCTTTCCTGAAATATGAGCTAATAATACATGCTTATTTTCGAGCTCAACTTTGAACATGGCATTGGGCAGAGTCTCAAGTACTTTCCCGTCAACTTTAATGGGTTCTTCTTTTGCCATAGTTTTATTACTCTCCTTAAGTTTAGAACTTTTTAATCAGATCTATCTTCCTTTAATTCTTTTAGAACCGGATCTTCCCAGAAAGCCTTCATAATTACCTGAAATCAGGTGGGACTCTATTTGGGAAATGGTATCAATGGACACCCCCACAACAATCAAAAGAGCCGTGCCGCCAAAATAAAACGGAACATTAAATTTGCTCATCAAAAAGGTTGGCAGAACACAAACAGCGGAAACATACAGGGCACCGCCAACCGTAATTCTTGTCAACACTTTATCGATGTATTCAGACGTTCTTTTACCCGGCCTGATTCCCGGGATATACCCGCCGTTTTTTTTCATATTCTCGGCAACATCCTCAGGATTAAACTGTATGGCAGTATAAAAAAAACAAAAGAAAATAATAAATCCTATATAAAGAAGATAGTACCAAATCGTTCCCGGGCTGAACATTGCTGCCGCTGTTTTCATCATCGGCATATTGATAAATTGTGCCAAAGTCGTCGGGAACATAATGATAGAGGATGCAAAAATCGGTGGTATAACACCGGCAGTATTTATCTTTAAAGGAAGATGTGAGGTTTGCCCCTCATACATTTTCCGCCCCACAACACGTTTGGCGTAATGTACCGGTATCCGTCGCTGTGCCTGCTCCATATAGATAATTGCCGCAATGACAGCAATCATGAGAACCGTGAGGATAATAATTGCAAAAATTCCCATTTCTCCGGTTGTCATAAGCCGTCCTGTGTTTCCCATTGCAGATGGCAAACCTGCAACAATACCTGCAAAAATAATCAGGGAAATACCGTTTCCAATTCCTCTTTCAGTAATCTGCTCTCCCAGCCACATAATAAAAGACGTACCAGCAGTCAGCGTAATAATGGTAACAAGTCTGAAACCCCAGCCGGCATATGGAACAATTGCTACTCCGGCAGGAGATGTCATGGATTCAAGCCCAACACTGATACCCAGGCCCTGGATAATACTCAGGACAACTGTCCCATATCTGGTATATTGTGTTTTCTTTTTACGGCCCGCATCACCCTCTTTTTTAAGCTGTTCAAGGTGCGGTACAACCACTGTCATCAGCTCTAAAATAATAGAAGCACTGATATAAGGCATGATCCCTAAGGCAAATATGGAAAATCTTTCCAATGCACCACCTGAGAACATATTGAACATGGAAAACAAAGTACCTTCAGCTGCAGCGAAAAAAGAGGAAAGTGCAGCACCGTCAACCCCGGGTGTAGGGACATGAATCCCGACACGATAAACAAACAGCAGTGCGAGTGTAATAAAAATCTTTCTTTTAAGCTCAGGAAGTTTAAATAAATTCTGATAGTTGCTCTCGATCATTTATTGATTCCTTACATCACTTCTCTAAATTAGTTATGCTATACTTCCACCGGCAGATTCAATTTTTTCTTTGGCCGTCTTGGAAACAAGAATATTTTTCAAGGAAAATTTCTTGGTTATTTCACCCAGGCCAAGAATTTTAACGCCGTCAACACGACCTTTTACCATACTGGCTTCTCTTAAAGCATCAATATCAATCATTGTACCATCTTCAAATCTGTCCAGATCTTTTACATTTAAAACAGCATTATTTGTTTTAAATATATTAAAGAACCCTCTTTTGGGAAGCCGTCTGTAAATTGGCATCTGGCCGCCTTCAAACCCAGGTCTTACATTTCCACCTGATCTGGCTTTCAGCCCTTTGTGACCCCGGGTGCTTGTTTTCCCCATTCCCGATCCTGGGCCCCTGCCAACTTTTTTCCTTTTTTTTCTGGAACCCGGGGCAGGTGCTAAATCATGAAGCTGCATATTACACCTCCTCCACTTTAACGAGATGAGACACTTTTTTAACCTGCCCCATAATAACCGGGTCAGCAGTGTGCTCAACAGTATGATTCATTTTTCTTAATCCTAAAGAACGAATAATCCGACCATGTTTGGCAGGTCTTCCTATTGTGCTTCTAATTTGCGTAATTTTGATTTTATCAGCCATTTTTCAGTCCTTATTAAATATCTTCCGGCATTATATATCTTCAGGTTTAAGACCACGACGTTTTGCCACATCTTCTTTTAAACAAAGTGATTGAAGTCCCGCCATGGTTGCCCGGACAATATTCTGGGTGTTATGTGTTCCAATACATTTTGTCAGGATATCAGTGACTCCGACTGCCTCAAGGACTGCACGAATTCCGCCACCGGCAATGAGCCCTGTGCCGGGAGACGCCGGTTTAAGCAATACCCTGCCGGCGCCGACTTTACCGACAACCTGAAAAGGAACCGTTCCATTAAGCAAAGAAATTTTAACCATATTTCTTTTTGCCTTTTCCATACCTTTTTTGATTGCTTCGGGTACTTCTTTTGCTTTTCCAAGACCGTAACCAACCTGGCCTTCACCGTCACCAACAACAACCAGTGCACTAAAACTGAAGTTTCTACCACCTTTTACAACTTTTGCAACCCGATTGATTCTGACGACTTTATCAA
>JAGLFI010000243.1 GCA_023144585.1 Desulfobacula sp.
TGGTTTTCAATTGCTTCAATTATTTTTTTTGGGTCCACAAAGGCCGGTTTGGTAGGGTCCATATCAGGAATCACGGCTGTTATACCAAGGGATGGATCAAAAATGGCAAACAAAGGGAAAGTCGGCAAGTCAATCTCATCAGGCTCAAGTTGAAAATGGTCCTGGATTTGTTTGATCTGGGCCACAAAATTTCCATGGGTGTATACCACGCCTTTGGCAGGTCCGGTTGACCCTGTTGTAAACATAATGGCAGCAGTTTCATCTTGGGCCGTCTGTGCTCTTGGGTAGGGATCGTTTGTATCAGCCATGAGCTGATCAAGGGTATATCCTCCCCAGAACCATCTTTTGCCAACCGTAACCCAGTGCTTAACCGATTTAAAAAAGCCGGGTTTCAGTTTTCGTAGAAGATGGGCCTTTTCAATACCGATAAAGGCTCTGGGTTTACCCTGTTCCAGGCATTGAAGCATCCTGTCAATCCCCATTCCCGGATCAACAACAACGGGCACGGCACCCACCTTGAACATGGCAAAGGCTATAATAAAAAATTCCATACCGGGTGTCACCATTAAAATGGTTCGAGTTTCTCTGATAATGCCGATTCTTTCAAGGCCAAAGGCAAGCTTGTCCGATTGCCTTTCAAGCTGGGCAAATGTCATCTGGCTGTATAGAACTCTGCCGTTTTTGTCTCTTCCGGCAGGACAAACAACCGCTCTTTTATGGGGATATTTTTCTTGTGTTTTTTTCAGACCAAGTGAGATATTTGTATAGGTTGTCATAAGAATTTCTTTTTTAGTTTATAATATGGTTCCTTTAAGTAATCCTTGAGGAACCGCATCATTTGATTTTAATTTTTGGGTCAGTTCCTGTGCGAGTGTCAAGGCACTTTGGGCAAGCGCCGTCAGTTCTTCGCTCTGAGCTTCAATTTGACTAAGCCCCTGCTCTTTATTTACGCGAAACAGAACATAAGTTGCTTTAACGGGTTTTTCAATTTTTAAAAAGGTTTTTTGCAGGGTATTTTTTGCTTTTTCCCAGGTCTTTCTTTCCTTTTCCGCAATTTTTTTCTGATTCGGATATTTTTGAGCAATAGCATCTATCCTTGCAATCTCCTTGTCAAATAAATTTATTTCTGAGTTAAAGATGATCATTGCAACATAAAGATCAGGAAAATAATCAAAGCTGAATCTGAGCATCTCTTCGGGAAGATTAATATGCTTTAATTCTACTTTTTTATAAGTTGCGTTTTGGGAGTTGGGATCTTTTGCGGTAAAATACAGATTATAAACGACATATGAAGATGCACCAACGGCAATAAGAACAAGCAAAGCAATAATTATTAGTTTTTTTGAAGGCAGCTTTTTTTTCTTTTTTTCAGGCTTGATTTCTTCTGACTCGTCTGGAGTATCAAGTTCATCCTGATTTTCTTCCTTTTCTTGCTCCTCAGACAGATCTTCTTTGGAGGCTTCTGCCTCCTCTTTGTTCTTTTTTTTCTTTTTTCCAAATCCAAGCATGATTATTTTTTTACCCTAAGCCAGCATTAAATGTCAAAACAAAGAATGATCTTATCTTTGCCTTATTTGTTGGCCTCATTTGTTTAAGAAAGCTTCAATCAGACGGGCAGTCTCGTCTGGCTTGTCTTCAAACAGATAATGGCCTGCATCATGAAAAACATGAGTAACGGCTTGTGGAAATCTGCGTTTGAATTCATTTAAAAATGCCAGGTCAAAAACAAAATCTTTTGCCCCCCATAAAAACAGTATTGAGGATTCATCAAGCTCTTTAAGATGCTCATCTACATGATCCACGATTGCATAACTTTTATCTTTTTTACTTATCGGTATGTCCTGAACAAATTTTAAGGTTGCGATCCTGTTTTTCCATGAATTATAAGGTTCAATAAGCCCTTTTTTAACGTTTGGACTTAATTTTCTTTTACTGCAAAAATAGAGCGCAGCTTTTGCAAACAGGTTAAGTCCAAGTACGGCAGGAACTGCAAAGATTTTGATATACTTGACGATCCATAACCTGAAGGGGAATTGTTTTTCTTTTGGAAGAAAAAATCCCGAGGTATTGGTAATAATAATTTTGTCGATCCTATCAATGTGATCCACTGCCCAGGCAAGACCGATCATGCCGCCCCAGTCATGGAGAATCAGGTTGATTTTTTCATCAATATTTAAATAATTAATCAGGGTATCAAGATCTTTTACCCGGGAGTCAAGGGTGTATTCATAAGCGCCGGTGCCGGGCTTGTCTGAAAATCCGCATCCAATATGATCCAAGGCTATGGCACGAAAACCCTGTGACAGGGTGTGGATCAGGTGCCTGTAATAAAATGACCAGGTGGGATTACCGTGAACCATGATAACGGGTCTGCCCTTGCCTTTGTCAATATAGTGAAGATCATGTCCATTAATATTCATAAACCTGGACTCAAAGGGATAGAGATCGTCAAAGTCTTTTGTAGAGGTCAGCTTATCATTAATAATTTTTTCTACCATTCAACACCTAAAATATAGCAGTTAAGCCCTGATCCAACACCGATAAAGGCCACAAAATCATCCGGTTGTAAAAATCCTCTTTCATCTGCTATGGCAGCAGTGATGGGAAGTGAGACTGTTCCCATATTGCCTAAAAACGGATACGTACAAAAATCTTTTTTCATATCCACATTCAAGGTCTGGTAAAACTTCTGGTGGTGAAAAAACCCGACCTGATGGCCGATCAATTTATCCGGTTTATCCGGGGAAAGATTAAATTCTTTTTTAAATTCTTCAAATGTTTTTTTTGCAAGGAC
>JAGLFI010000244.1 GCA_023144585.1 Desulfobacula sp.
ATAAAAAAGAAATTTATGGATGCAAAAAATGACTGATACAATACCAACATCAAAGATCAGGCGAACGATTTCTTCGGGTAAAATAGTGGCAAAAATGGGAACCAACCATCTTGGGTTTCTATTAAAGAAACCGTTCCTCTCAAAAGAGGAACAAACACTTTGCCTAAAAAAGAAAGATGCACAAAATGCCCGGATTCTTTTTAACGGCCTGGCCCTGCTGAGGGGGACAGCTCTAAAGGCCGCCCAGATGTTGAGTTTAGAAAGTGATTATTTTCCGGAAAGTATCAGAAAAGAACTTGAAAAGTCCTATAATCAGGTACCGCCGATAAACAGGGCTCTTGTCCGGAAGATCATTATCAATAATTTTACTAAACCTCCTGAAAAAGTACTTGAATCTTTTGATTTAAAGGCCTTTGGCAGAGTATGATATCATCAAAATTGCTCTGGAAAAAATCGAAGAAGTTCTGCTCAACGAAACCGATTATGAAAAAGAGGGACGAAATATTGAATATTTCCGTGAAAACCTGAAAAATGACCGGGTCATGATTCCGGAAATCTTTCACGACCTGACAACAAAAAATGTTCTTTCCATGTTCTGTATGAAAGGTCTGATTTTAAATGAATGGCTTGAGACCCGTCCTGATCTGGAAAGTAAAACCATTATTGCCCAAACCCTGCATGATATTTTTGTAGAAGGATTTTATGAACTCAAACAAATATACGCTGATCCAAATCCGGGAAATTTTCTGGTGACGGATGATTTGAAAGTCAGCCTGATTGATTTTGGTTGTGTCCGATCGTTTGATGATGAATTTATTCAACTCTACCAGACACTGATTCGTATAAGTGCCGGCAATGAAAGGCAGGCATATATTGATCTGTGAACCCGGATGAAACTGATTACTTCTGACATTGATCCGGATATAAAAGATCAAATGGTGGCCTTATTTATGAAGATCGGTGACTGGTTTGGTGAACTCTTTTGCGAAGAGGAATTTGATTTTGGTGCTAATCCGGATTTCATGGAAAAAGGCAGAAAGATCGGTCAACAAATGCATCAATTCAGAAAACACATCCACAAGATTACTCCTGAATTTATCTTTATTGACCGAACACGATACGGATTAATAAAACTTTTTGAAAAAATGAAAATAAAAATCAAAATACAAAACAAGTATGAATACTGTTCTCACGCATAAAGGATACTGAAAATTGGAAACTTCAATGATGAAGGTCGTTTAATTCTTAATCAGAAAATAAAGTAGAGGAATGAAAATTGTCGAGAGCATATTCCCCACCCGAAGTTTGTCTTGTCTTATCATATTTAACCCCAATGCCACAATCAAAAGGCCGCCGACTGCAGACATCTGGCTGATAACGGCCGGGATCAGCAATGGTTTGAGAAGTCCTGCCATCAGGGTAATGGCACCTTGATACAACAGAACGGGAACTGCGGCAAAAAGTACGCCGATTCCTAAAGATGAACTTAAAATAATACTGACAATTCCATCAAGAGTTGCCTTGGCAAACAAGGTGTCATGGTTTCCGGTAAGACCGCTTTCAAGTGAGCCCACAATAGCCATGGAGCCCACACAATACATTAATGAGGCTGTGACAAATCCTGCTGACAAACCGGAAGATTTTTTTAAAAATTTGGTTTCAAGATATTTCCCCAATCGTTCAAGGTAATTTTCAATGCCAATCAATTCTCCGATTAAAGACCCTAAAGCAAGGCTGATAATAATAACCAAAAAATCATTGCCCAAGGGCACTTTTCATACCAATGAGAATAACAGCAAGACCAATGGCCTGCATCACCGTCTGATTATATTTTTCCGGGATCCCGTTTCTAAACCCGATTCCGATAAGGCTGCCTGCAATAATCGTCAGACAGTTTACAATTGTTCCCAGCACTAGTTTTCCCCAGGTTTCAATTCTAAAAGAAAGATTCTTTGATATACTCAACCCCGTTTTTAAACAATTTGACGCCAATGGTCATCTCCTGATCAAGGGCTTTTCCCTCTCTCTTAAGAAGTTGAGTTTTTCGTGTCCAGTCCGGATGATTTGTAAAATGATTATCGGCCTCGGGATGGGGCATCAACCCGAAAATTCTCCCTGTGGGGTCACAAATACCTGCAATGTCCTCCATGGAACCATTCGGGTTTAACGGGAATGCTCCATTTGCCGGTACTCCCTGGCTGTCGGCATATTGGAATACCATCTGGTTATTGGCCAAAAGGGTATCAATCACTTTTTGATCTGCAATAAGTTTTCCCTCTCCATGTCGAACCGGATAATCTGCCATATCAATATCTTTTGTAAACACACATGGGCTTTTAGTATTGGCAGTCAGATGGACCCATTGGTCCCTGAAGTTACCGCAGTCATTGAAGGTAATAGAAACGGATCTCTTCGTATAATCATTATCAAGCCCGGGCAGCAGCCCTAAATTAACCAGGGCCTGGAATCCATTGCAGATACCAATGATAAGCTTTCCCTGATCCACAAAAGACAAAAGATCACTGCCAATATGGTCTTTGAGTTTTAATGCCTGGATCACACCTGCACCATGATCATCCCCCCAGGAAAACCCTCCGCCAAAGGCAAGGATATGAAAATCTGCAAGTTTTATTTTCCCGGATACCAATGCATTAATGTGAATTTTATGGGACTTGGCCCCGGCAAGCTCAAACACATGGGCTGTTTCATAATCACAATTTAATCCAAACCCTGTTAGTATCAATGCGTTAACCTTTTTCATATCATGTCTCCAAAGGT
>JAGLFI010000245.1 GCA_023144585.1 Desulfobacula sp.
TTTCTGCAAGAGGCTCATATTATAAAAATATTTGCAAAATTTTGGAAATCATTTCTCTATATCAAAATGTCCAAATGGCAAAGCCTTTGAACTCTGACCTGGCCCACAGGGCCAGGGTTTTTACGTCAAACTAAATATTAAGTCTCAAAGCTTAGATGAATCACATGAAACGGATAATACTGATAATGATACGACAGATAATATTCTTGATGAATATTTTGAAATTTCAATTTCCAAAAATCAGACAAAGGCATATATTAAAAAAATTAAGGATCTTGATGATAAGTTCCCATCACTCGATCTTTCCGACTTGCTTGCTACCCTCAGGCAGAAACAAATTTCAAATGGTATCCTTGATGATGAGGCCATTGAAGCCTGGCTTGCGAAATCATCCGTTGAAAAAATTGTTATCGCAGAAGGTCAAGAACCGATTCATGGGCATGACGGGGAAATAAAATTCCATTTTGAAACAAATTTTACAAATCCCGGGAAAATCAATGAAGACGGAAGCATTGATTTCAGAGAAAGGGGTAATATCCCCTATGTCAGCAAAGAAGATCTTCTTGCACAAAAGACACCCGCACAGGAAAGCAAGCCCGGAATCAGTGTTTCAGGTACCCCCATCCCGGTTGATGAAGTGATTGATCCTGTTTTCGATGCAGGTCCCGGTACCGAACTGTCGGAAGACGGACTTAGCATTCATGCCGTAATTGAGGGACAACCCCACCTTGATGCCATGGGTACCATTTCAGTTAACTCGAAACTTACGATTCCTGGTGATGTTGACTTTGAGACTGGCAATATAAACTTTAAAGGAAATATTATTGTTAAAGGCATGATCAAGGAAGGGTTCACAGTAAAGGGAATAAACCTGACTGCCCAGGAAATAGAAGGGGGGACCATTGACCTGTCAGGGGATTTAAATATTTCCGCAGGAATTGCCGACTCAAATATTTCCATTCATGGAAATATTTATGCAAAATTTATCAATCATTCAAATATCATGGGATTTGGGAACCTTGTGATATCAAAAGAAATCATTGATTCTGATATTATGTTAAGTGGAAGCTGTCAAAATGAGGCCGGCCATATTATTTCCTCTCGGATTACAGCCAAACTTGGCATTGAAGCAGGTAAAATCGGCACTTCCTCTTCAAAACCTGTCAAGCTCAAGGTGGGCGTGGATGAACATATTGAAATACTGAAGGAACAAGCTGTTGAAGCTTTGGAAGCATCAGTCAGCAAATCCAATTTATTAAAAGACGAAATTAAAAGGCTTGAAGATGAGGACCAGGAACTCTACCTGGTGATAACTGAAAAAGCTCATATTCAAGATCGTGCCCAACTGGAAATAAAAAAATTGGAAAACGCCCAGACAGAAGGTGATAAAATAAAAGAAATGAAAAAACGGAATGAAAAAACAAAAAATGCTGAACAGGAACTCAACACCATTTTCCAAACTCAGAATAAGATCGCAAAACAAATTGAACAGATCAAAAACCAAATCACTGTGTGGGAAGTGAAAAACAAAAATCTTGTTATTGAGAAAAAAACATTAAAAGAATTTTCAAAAAAAGACAGTCCCCTGCCGGTTGTCACGGTTGCAAAAACCATTACCCAGGATTCAATTATAAGGGCTCCCCACTCTTACATTATGCTAAAATGAGGATGCTTCCCGATGTAAAATTCAGGAAATAGCCTCTGGCGAGAAAGGTATCCCGCTTTATGAAATGAACATTTTAGACCTTTAACCAGACATTTTAACCGATTGCCCAATACCTAAATAGTAGTCACCCTCTTTTTTTCTGCCACGCTTTATGCAGCCATTTCCATAGATAATACATTTTTTTTTCAAAACCCTTTTTGCCTCTGCAGTCTGATCTTGTGTAAGATTATTTGATCTTATGAGATTCAGCAACGAATGGATTCGGAATTTGTCCTGAGAATGAAAGTTTGAGAGTTGATCTTTGTGCCCTCCTCTTTTTATGGTATATGGCTTATCAATCAAAAAAATCGGCAGGGTCGAACTCACCCGAAGCCAAAGGTCATAATCTTCGCAAATTGTAAAATCTTCATCAAAATATCCTTTTATTTCAAATAATTGTCTTCTCATCATAACTGCAGACGGGCTTACCAGACATAGTTTTAATGACGGTTCAAATATCATCCCGGATGGTTTCTTATGTTTAACCTTTGGATTTACCCGTTTCCCATTCCTTATCCAGATCTCTTCGGTCTGACAGATCAGAGCTTCAGGATTTTGTTTAAAAAAACCTACCTGGCAGGATATCTTTCTTTTATCCCAGGCATCATCGGAATCCAGCAGGGCAATAAATTCTCCCCGGCTTGTTTTTATCCCCACATTTCTGGCAGCACTGACACCTGAATTTCCCTGCGTCAAAACCATAATTTTATTTTTATATGTGCAAAGCAGCTCTTGTGTGTTGTCTTCTGATCCATCATCAATAATGATTAATTCTATATTTGGATAATCCTGAAAAAGAACCGAATCAATGGCATCTTTCAAGGTCCATGCTCGGTTGAATGTAGGCAGAATAACACTGACAAGAGGGTATCTCATATGTATTATGCTATTGTTTTATTGGTGGATATAAATTCAGACAAGTCTGAATCCAGTATGTTCTTAAGCTCAATAAAATTATCCTGCCTGGTTTGTGTGAACAAAAAGCCAAAAACAGGATACTTTTTATAATCAATTTTTCTCAGCTCCATCGGTTTTTCAAATTTTGAAAGCAATTTTTCATAATCAAATGA
>JAGLFI010000246.1 GCA_023144585.1 Desulfobacula sp.
AATTTTCTGGCATAGATAAGCCCCAGTCCATAATGGATGGCAGCAGTGTCAGCGCTTGAAGGATCATTTTTTAATTTTGTAGTTAATTGATGAAATGTAGGTTCAATATCAGCGTAAAGTCCTAAAAGCCTGTATTTTACCATATCAAACTGGAAATCCTCATCACATTTTGCTTTGTTTACCAAAGGGATATAGCCGGAAAGAATCGTTTCAACATGGCCAATTCGCTGGGCAGTTCCGGGATGAGTTTTAACATAATCGGGAATCCCTTCCACACCTCGATAGTCTGACGCCCTTATTTTCATTAAGCCCGATAAAAGTCCTTCCGGTGCAAAACAACTCCTTTTTAAAAACATAATTCCTTTTTCATCAGCTTCTGTTTCATTTTCTCGTGTAAAGGCAAGCATGAGAGTCTGGCTAATGGCCATTGAACTGGTTATCATAGCCGCTCCGACTTCTCCTCCTGCTGTGCTGCCAAGGAGGATACCCGCTATCATGCCGGCCAGGCTCCCAATGTTGATAAATTTAGACCGATCAATAGATTCGGATACATGACGGCTTGCAGCATGGGCAATTTCATGCCCGATAATTCCTGCCAGCTCATCAATGGAATCAAGGTCTGTAATCAATCCCCGATAGGCAAAAATATTGGCGGCCGGACTTGCAAATGCATTAAAAACATCATCATCCACAATGTAAAATGAATAGTCAAACGGTTGGGGCGGCAGAAAAGAGAGGAGGTGATTACCGACCCGGGTAACCATATGATTGGCAATGGGATCAGTCAGAATCATCCGCTGTTTCTGTACCATCTGCATGAATTTTTCGCCGACTTTTTTTTCTTCAGGAATGGATATGGCAAAGCTGTTGTTTAAGGAGAATGAAAAGAAAAAGAGCAGGCTAAGAAAGACAGAAAAATATTTGAATGGTTTCATAAAAAGCAGCTTTTTTTAAATAAGAATAAACTCGGCATTCAGGTCATATTTTTCTTCAACTTCCTTTATGAGCTGCCCCATGACCTGATTGGTAATTTCGCCGATGGTATCCGATACTTTCGGGGAGGCAACTGTTTTTGCAAGTTCGTCTTTTGGCATCCCCATGGCCTTCATATAGGATTTATAAATTTCAAATGCAGCATCGGCCGAAAAATTCATCACAACAAGCCCGTTATAATCTTCATTGAACTGGACAAAACAGGTCAGATCGGGTTTTATGGAAATTTTAGGTGTTTTCTGGATGGTTGAAGAATATTTAACTTTCTGCTGGGTGCTTTTTAAAAATATTTTTGAGATTTCATCAATAGATATAATAGATTCTGACATATTATCTCCTTTTTAATCAAACAATGGATGCTCTGCCAATTATCAATAAAATTTAATAAAAAATCAATGTTTTTTATCTTTCGCCTCGTTTATAGGGCTCAGCCAGCATGGCAGGGGCATTTAATTTTCTTGGATCTTTTAAACTGATCAACAATAGAATCAGGAGCGTTGCGACATAAGGGAGCATGGCCAGGAAACTGGGTGAAATCCCCAGGGGCTGTAATAAATACTGTACAACAAAAAAACCGCCGAACAGGAATGCCGCCCATATGGCACGTCCGGGGTTCCACAGGGCAAAAATGGTAAGAGCAATGGCAATCCAGCCCCTTCCCGCAGTCATCCCCTCTATCCATGATTTTGAATAGGATATGGAAAGATGAGCACCTGCCAGGGCTGAAAAACCGCCTCCGATGAGCACACTCAAATATCTGAGTCTGGATACATTAATTCCTTGAGTTTCAGTGACCTTTGGATTTTCTCCCGTTGACCGGATCTGTATCCCCAGGCGGGTTCTTTCAAGGAAAAACCAAGAAGCAAAAGCAAGAATTATGGCAAGGTAGAAAAACGGGCCTTGGGAGAAGAAGATTTTTCCAAGCCAGGGAATATCAGATAAATAGGGGATGCCCCAATCTTCCATTTTGATTGAAAGGGGTTTGCCTACATAAGGTTTGCCAAGCATACCGGAAAGCCCTAATCCCAGCATGGTCAAGGCAAGACCCGACACAACCTGACTTGCCTGCAGGGTGACAGAAGCAAAGGCATGGATGATGGAAAACACCATGCCTGCAGCAATGGCCGCAAGAACACCCAGCCAGGGGTGGCCGGTTGTCATGGTGACAATAAAGGCGATAACCGCTCCAAGTGCCATGACTCCTTCAATGCCCAGATTAAGGATCCCGGATCTTTCACAAATAATTTCACCGGTTGTGGCCAGAAGTAAAGGGGTCCCTGCAACCATAGCTCTTTGAAGTGTTGAGATAATTATATCTTCCATCTATTATATCCTTATTGGTTTGAAAATTGGATGACGATTTTATGGTTTAAAAAATAATCACCCATAATTAAAAATATCAACAGGGTGCCGTTTACTATTTCAACCGTGGCAGCAGGCAGTCCCAGCGAAATCTGTATGGCGTCGCCGCCCACCAGTATCCCGGCAAAAAAGATTCCTGAAATTACAGCATAGAGCGGATTCAATTTGGCAAGCCATGCCACGATGATGGCTGTAAATCCATACCCCGAGGAGATCGAAGCGGGATACCCAAGATAGTGATGAATGCCTGCCACTTCACCCACACCGGCAAACCCGGCAAGTCCACCGCTGATGGCCATGAGGATCAGGCCTGTTTTTAGAAAATTTATCCCGGCATATTTACCGGCATTCGGGTTTTCCCCCACCACCCTGGCTTCATATCCAAAGTGCGTTTT
>JAGLFI010000247.1 GCA_023144585.1 Desulfobacula sp.
TCAAATACAATCACCCGGCTTTCTTTTGAGTCCTTGTTAAAAGAGCGAATGAATTCAACAGGATCACGGGCAAATGATACGGCCTCCTGTTCAACAGCATTGCCCTTTACATTACCGTAGCCCTTGAACGTGGTATGAATCGCCAATACTTTTGCCTTTAGCTTCTGCAAATAAACCCTTTCAGGAGTCTGGCTGTTGGTTTGCCTTTTTTTTTCAATAGATTTCACATCATCTAAATAAGGGGTCAGGGCCAGAACTTCTCCGGGTGTCAGTCGCATGACACAATGATCATCGATTTTTTGACTTTTTATCTGGGTTCCTGAGATCAGATCAAATAAAATTGTTTCTTTAATATCGGCATCCTGCCTTTTCCAGGAGGCCTCACTGGAATTTTCACAATCAAGATTAATTAAAATAAGAAGTTTTTTATCAAGTTGCTCATTGTACCGCAGCAAAACCAGGCACTCGGATTGATTTTTTTGAATCAATTCAAGCCGGGTTCGGCCAAAAAAGGTGGGATGATTTTTTAATATCAGGGTTAACTTTGAAATGTGTTTTACCTGATTGGTTTTATTGCCCCAATTAAGGCTGCCCGATTCATGTACATCAATCTTCTCTGTGGCAAACCTCTACCCCGTTGGCAAATCCAAATCCGCCACATAGTGAAAACAATGCACAAAGCGAAGTCCTCATTTTTGCATACCGCATTGAAACTGATGCCAGGCGATTATTATCATGGGTTTCTGCAAAATGAATGGTATGCTCGCAGGTGTTTGATATCTCAAAAGCGGTTGGCAGGTAATTTGATATTTCCTGTCTAGTATAGTTTTGGAATAATTCGGAATAGGCAAAGTTAAAGTTTGCCCTGCTTAAAATTTGCCGTGTTACACTAACCTTTCCCCCAAGCTCTTCTAAAAAGAAAAGCGTTTCAGGATATTGCTGTCTTACTTTTGCGACAATATATTCCCAGGCTTTAACCGGAACCATATAGCCGGCATCGCACCTGAATCCGTCAACACCCCGATGACACCACAGCAAAAAAACATCTGCCATATATTTCCAAAGATTAATGTTTGAATAATCCAATTTTGTCAAATCGGCCCAGATAACGCCCCAGGCACCAGGAGCCTCTATTTTTCCATCTTCACCCCTGACCAGCCATTCAGGGTTACTTCCATGGATAGAGGCTGCCCATCCAATATGGTTAATGGCAATATCCATAAACAGATATCCATTATGGAAATGGACCATATCAGATAGCTCCATAAACTGTTCCAACGGTGTTGCCGAAGGGTCAAACTCAGCCAGGGCCGGGTCAACTTCTGTAAAATTCAAAGCGGCATAAGGACTGCCAAACCGTCCCATCCTGGCATAGGTGGTGGGAGTGGGATGTATGGGAAGCAAATGGAGAACACGGCAGCCAAGGTGTGAAAAAATGAACGCTACTTGTTTTTTCAGATCCCGAAATTTCCCTGACTCAGGGATAACAGTATATCCATTTGCATCAAGCCGTTTAATGATGGATGACAAATCCTTTTCGCCAGGTTCTCCTGATTCTCCCGGCACACAAGATTTTGATCTGCCAAACTGCCTGACAAAGGCATTGTAAATAATATTGGCACAACAGGTGCCGGCCGGCTCTATATTAAAAAAACAATTGTTCCCGGTTGGCCAGATGGGGGTTACACTTTTATCCGGAGTAAAAAAACATTTTGCCTGAAAAAACCCTGTTTGGTGCAATGGAAGTGAAATTTTAAAAACAAGACCATTTTCAGGCGCCATTTCAATATCATACCAGGCTTCATCAAGTTTAATTTCATTTTTTTCCACCCGCTTTATGACTTCTTTTTGTGCGATGGCGGCAGAACCAAGATTGGTTATTACCCATGCCCTACCTTTTACCCTGGTTGAAAGTGTTAAAGTAAACATAACACAATCGCCGCAATACATGACCCGGGATTCTCCGGGAAAAGGAGTTTGAGTTATATTTAGCAAGGGTTCCAACCTTATTTTTCCCATCCGCCAATTAAATGAAGATGGATATGAAAAATTACCTGTCCGCCACCTTTTTCAACATTGAATAATAACTTATACCCGGACGCATTAACACCCTGCTCTTTTGCCATGTCTTTGGCAAGCATGAAAAGACCTGAGAATATGGTTTCATCTTCTTTTTGCAAATCATTAATGCTTCTGATATGCCGTTTGGGAACCAACAGCAGATGAACTGGAGCTGCCGGCTTGATATCTCTGAAAACGACATAATCATCATCTTCATATAAAAACCGGGTTGGGACTTCCCGGTTGACAATTTTACAAAACAGGCAGTCACTGGACATTAAAAACTCCTTTGAATAATTATAATTTATCAATCTCTTCCATCAATTTTTCCATGACAATACCTGCCTTTTCCTTAAGAAAGATATCAGTAACAGAATTTGTATATTCAGACGCATAAGGATTTATCTCAATAATTTTAGCTTTATTTGATTTAGCAATGGATGGAATCATGTTTGCCGGCGCCACGGTCCCTGTGGTACCGATCAAGATAAAGCAGTCTGCCTTTCTTGCCTCATGAAATGAATGGGCGCTTGCAGGTTCGGGAATGGTTTCTCCAAAAAAAATCACATCTGGTTTTAAAATCCCGTCACATTTTTCACACACCGGGGGCAGAATATTCAGATCAATTTGAGAAATCTTATATTTTGCCCTGCATTT
>JAGLFI010000248.1 GCA_023144585.1 Desulfobacula sp.
TATGATCGAGAGTCAAGATATAATTTTCGGATATCAAGTGAGCGCATGTTTGTCAATTTCCTTTGTTATAATAATTGGTTATAATAAAGGCGGCAAAAATATTTTATTGTCTATGTCAAGTAAAAAATGACTTTTATCGTATTCTTTTATTCATGCAATTTCCTAACCGGACACAACTGATTTATAATGGTAGATTGTTAAAAGACCCCCACTCTCCTTATTCGGGAGAATACAAGGGATATGAGGACACACAGAGAAAACCTGCCTATCATAATGGAACAGCTTGGACCTGGCAGTTTCCAGTATTTTGTGAAGCATGGGCAAAGGCATTTGGCAAAAACAGCTTTTCTACAAGTCTTGCATGGCTGGGTAGTGTGATTCATTTGATGAGAAAAGGTGCCGCAGGATATATCCCTGAAATTCTTGACGGGGATTATCCCCACACGCCAAGGGGATGTGATGCACAAGCCTGGGGGACAGGTGAGTTTGCCAGGGTTATACATAAGCTATCACACTAATCGTTTTGTAATAGGAGATCATTTACTATATGAAAGAGGTACAAATTTACAAGGTATATTCTGCTATCCCGGAACCCTTGTCCTTTCTGGACTATTTTGCCAGGAACCTGTGGTGGTGCTGAAATCCTGAAGCCATTGAATTGTTCCATAGAGTCCATCCTGCACAATGGGAAAAAATCGGGAAAAATCCTGTAGCTTTTCTTTCTCATATATCCCAGCGACGATTTGATGAGCTTTCAAAGAATGAAAGTTTTTTAGGACATCTTGGACGGGTAAAGGCTAAATTTGAAAGAATGTTTTCCTATGTATCACAAATCAAGGAATTTGATTTAGATCCTAAAGAAACGATTGCCTATTTTTCCATGGAGTTTGGTCTCCATGAATCACTCCCGCTTTTTGCAGGGGGTTTAGGGGTTCTTGCCGGAGATCATCTAAAAGCATCTTCTACTCTGGAAATCCCCTTGACGGGTATTGGTTTGTTGTTCCGGGAAGGATATTTTAAGCAATTTCTTGACCATAACGGGTGGCAGCAGGAAATCCATCCCATTAATGACATGTTTGATTTTCCGGTTCAAAAGGTGAAGGATAGTTCAGGATTTGAAATTAAAATTGAAATACCGGGACCAGATGGCTTGATCATCGCTTGCGTATGGCAATTAAGGATTGGTAAAATCAAACTATTTTTGCTGGATACCAATTTACCGGAAAATTCAACTAGCATCAGGGATATTACATCAAGGCTTTACGCCAGCCATGGTGACATCCGGGTTGCCCAGGAAATATTATTGGGGATTGGTGGGATAAAGACATTGAGTGCCATGGATATGTTTCCTAATATCAGTCATATGAATGAAGGACATTGTGCATTTGCCGGGTTGGAACGAATTTGTATCATCATGGATAAATATGATGTGGATTTTGAAAGTGCATTCCAAATTTGCAAAAGAAGCTGTGTTTTTACCACCCATACCCCTGTGGCTGCAGGACATGATGAATTCCAAAAAGAGTTAATACTTCCCTATATCCAGCCCTATGCTGATAAATTTGCTATTTCCAGCGATGAACTGATCTCCTGGGGAGAACCCCATGGCAGTAAGAATACAGGTAAGTTTTCCATGTTTATTTTTGGTGCTAAATTATCCGGCTACATTAATGGTGTCAGCCGGCTTCACGGTCTGGTAGCCCGAAATATGTGGCAGTCTTTATGGCCAAGGCGGCACGTGGAAGAAATTCCTATTTCACACATCACTAACGGTGTTCATATCTGTTCCTATCTTTCCCGGCATAAAAATGCTTTATTTGAACGTTATTTATCCTCAGACTGGTCCAACAGGTTGTCCAACCGGAATCTGATTTCAAGGATAGACAATATTGAGGATGCAGACCTTTGGCATGTCCATGAACTGGATCGGTCCAATTTGATAAAAAAATGCCGGGATACATTGCTGGTACAATATGAAAGGCGTAATGCCCCCAGGACTGTGCTGGATGAAGTGGTAAGTGTATTGGATCACCGCGTGCTGACCATCTGTTTTGCCCGGCGGTTTGCAACTTACAAACGGGCCGGGCTCTTACTGAAAGACATTCAGCGTTTGACAAGACTCATTACTGATGAAAAAAGGCCCGTCCAACTTGTGTTTGCAGGCAAAGCCCATCCAAATGATACTGACGGCAAAGATATCATTAAACGGATTGTTGAATTTGCAAGGCTTCACAATGTCAGACATCAGGTGGTCTTTCTTGAAGATTACGATATCAATATTGCAAGATACATGGTCCAGGGATGCGATGTATGGCTCAACACACCCAGAAGACCCAATGAGGCCTGCGGCACGTCAGGCATGAAAGCCGCTGCAAATGGCGGGTTGAATCTTTCCATCCTTGATGGCTGGTGGTGTGAAGGATTCAAGGAGACCCGGGGCTGGAGTATTGGAAACGGAGAGGTTTATGATGATCATGGATACCAGGACGAGATTGAAAGCCAGGCACTCTACAATATCCTTGAAAATGATGTGATCCCAACCTTTTATGCCAGGAAAAGAGGCAATCCGCCTGTAAAATGGATTAAGATGATGAAAGAGGCCATGAAAATGGCTATCATGGATTTTTCAAGTGACCGGATGGTCCGGGAGTATTCGGAAAGATATTATATCCCGGCATCAAGAAACTTTAAACTGTTGAGCCTCTTGCAGAAAC
>JAGLFI010000249.1 GCA_023144585.1 Desulfobacula sp.
CATTTCTTTTCTTCTGTCACCAAATCCGGGAGCTTTAACAGCAGCCACATTCAAGGTGCCGCGAAGTTTATTGACAACCAGAGTTGCAAGGGCTTCGCCTTCAACATCTTCGGCAACAATAACAAGAGGCTTGCCTGTTTTGGCAATATCTTCAAGAACCGGGAGAAGATCTTTCATGGAAGAAATCTTTTTATCACAGATTAAAATAAACGGGCTTTCAAAGGAAGCAATCATTTTTTCTGTATCTGTTACAAAATAGGGAGAAAGATAACCTCGATCAAACTGCATCCCCTCTACAACCTCGAGAGTGGTATCCATTGATTTGGCTTCTTCAACCGTAATAACACCTTCTTTACCGACCTTATCCATGGCTTCTGCAATGATGTTACCAATGGTTTCATCACTGTTGGCTGAAATGGTTCCAACCTGGGCAATCTCATTTTGATCCTTGGTTGGTTTTGCCATTGTTTCAAGGGCTTCAACCACTTTAATAACTGCTTTGTCGATACCTCTTTTAATATCCATGGGGTTATTACCGGCAACTACCAGTTTCTGGCCGTTCTCATATATTACCCTTGCAAGAATCGTTGCTGTTGTGGTACCGTCACCCGCCATGTCAGACGTTTTGCTGGCGACTTCTTTTACCATCTGGGCACCCATATTCTCGAATTTATCTTCAAGCTCAATTTCTTTTGCAACAGTCACGCCGTCTTTAGTCACATTGGGGGAACCCCAGGACTTTTCAATCACTACGTTTCTGCCTTTAGGTCCCAGTGTAACCACCACTGCATCCGCAAGGATCTGTACACCTGTAAGCATTGCCTCACGGGCTTTAGCATCATATCTAATCTCTTTTGCCATCGTCTATAATCTCCATTTATAAATTTAAATTATTCAATAATTCCAAGAACATCATCCTGACGCAGGATAAGATAATCGATTCCATCAATTTTCACGTCTGTTCCGCCGTATTTGCTAAAAAGAATACGATCTCCAACTTTTACGTCCATTGGAAGAAGTTTTCCGTCTTCACCCATGCGGCCGTTACCGGTGGCAACAATTTTACCTTCTGCTGGTTTTTCTTTTGCAGTATCAGGAATAATAATACCGCCTTTGGTTTTTTCATCCTCATCAACACGCTCTACTAAAATTCTGTCACTTAAAGGTCTTAAACTCATGATCTTTTTCTCCTTTACATAGTTTGTTTGGTTTGTTTGGTTCGTGTAAATTTTTTTTTATTTCAACTTCATTTTTTTAGAATCTGTTGTCTTTTTTGAAGTTGTTTTTGATTCTTTGAATTTTGCACTTGATTTTATGTCTGATTTTGTACTAATTTTTTTTTTATTTTCAGTCTTTTTCCCACCATAATCGGTCACATACCATCCGGATCCTTTCAGATGAAATGTACATTGGGAGATAAGCTTTTTTAAATGTCCCTTACAATGAGAACAGGTTTCAAGCGGCGAATCTGAAATCTTCTGAAATGCTTCTTCTATTTGTCCGCACTCTGTACATTGATACTCATAAACCGGCATTTTCTTTACTTCTCCGTTTTTCTTTTGTCTTTGTAAAAACCAAAGATAAAATAGTAAGTCTTTTATCCTTGTCAAGAAGGTTTATCCAAATTTATTACCCATAATTCAGGTTCCGGATTCTTTGCGCCAATCCTTATAAAATTCAAAGACTTTGCTTAAACCCGGAATCGACACCGGCTTTAAAATGGTATGGGTTAATTTATGAACTTTGCGCTCTTCATCCAATGTGACATCTGCTTCATTCTTGTTTTCATATCGCTGTTTAAATTTTGAAAACCTGACGACATGAACCAGTTCATGGGTCAATATATAAAGAAGGAACGGCTCTAATGACAAATCATCTTTTTTTGAAACCATTGTAAGAATAGCACTGTCCTGAAGGCATACTTTATAAAGGCTGAATAAAGAAGAGCCCAGAGGGATATCTTTTTTTCGTCCCTCATATTTAACCACCTGGGCAAAAGGACCGTCAACACATTCATGGGGAACAAGATCTTTGGCTGTTTTTATATCATACCTGTTTTTAAGCCACTGACCAGAGGACATTTTATAATAATTATTGACTATCTCCTCTGAAACCTTTACAGCCTCATCAACCTTTAAAAGCTCTTGTTTATTAAAGTGTCGTGACATTTGCATATGTGCCTTTTATAAAACCAATAAAAAATTGGACATTTAATAAAATATTATGCTATATTGATCAATTAACAATTAACAATTCAAAATTTTTTATGAGGGAGGTGATTTTTTTGAGTAGTGTGATGAAAAAGAGAAGGAAAAAAATGCGGAAGCATAAGCACAGAAAACTCCTTGCCAAGACCAGACACCAGAGAAAGAAAAAATAGCTGAAAAATATGGGGGAGTATTGAGTTGCAGACCATTCAACTCAATACTCGTTTATTTGCCCCGGTTTCTTAAGAGGGCGTGCTATTCAACACCTTTAAAGTACTTCATAAAATCAGAATCTGTTGAAAGAATCAAAGTGCTGTCTTTATTCATGGTTGCTTTATAGACTTCCATTGTTTTTAGAAAAGCATAAAAATCAGGATCAACACCATATGCGTCCGCATAAATCTTGGTTGCCTTTGCATCAGCATCACCCTTAATCTTCTGAGCTTCTTCATATGCCTGTGATGTGATGGTCTGAAGTTCTTTTTCTTTTTCACCCCTGATATT